>NZ_NFKB01000069.1:0-11366 GCF_002160175.1 Faecalibacterium sp. An192 | reverse complement strand
GTGCTGTGATCTACAGCCTGGTGGAAACAGCCGGTGCCAACGGTCTTTCTGAGCGGGGATACCTGCACATTGTGCTGTCCAATCTTCCCTCCATGGACTTCCGCCAGCACCCTGAGCTGCTCAAGGATCTGATGCCCTGGAGCGACTACATGCGCAGTTGTTTTGAACAGGAATAACCTAGGGGACCAGCTTTGGCTGGTCCTTTTCTGTTGTCAAGTACACTGTTTTGTGAGGCGCTTACTTTTAACCGATTTGAGCTCCTTATGGGAGCTCTTTTCTTTATCCCTCACGGGGGATTATGGAGCGCTTACCTCTAAACACAGAATCACCCGCAGCCGCCTTTGTCTAAAAGGAAGTTGCGGGTGATTTTTAGTGTTTATGCTTGTGAAAGTCAAAACTTCAGGATAAAGCAAAGCATTTATTTCATGACGACAGATTCAATCAAGCAATTTAAAAACAAGTTCAATAATATTAATTGCTGAATCCAGCACAGAAAACAGTCCCAGCATTGTAATCAAAAAAACTATTCTATCTATGCGTTTTCTTTGGCTTGACTCTTGTTCACTGCTTAATATTTCCAATTTATATGTAAGATTTTCAAGCATATCATATACACCTAGATTGATTAAAAGCTTTTTGTAGATCATTTTAATGTTGTTCCATCTGGAAATATAATCCGGCAATATCATACCATATGCTCTGAATTCAGTCATTTGCCTTTTCAGATTTTCAATCTCTTGTATTTTGTTTGTTTTTCCCGAGTTCAAGCGATGTTCGAGATGCAAACATGCGTACTTTTTATGCAGTGCTAAGATTACTAATAAAAGTCCGTTTCTTTCTTGCTCTTTTATTTGTTCGTCAAAAGTTTGTTTCTCATCTCCTGTTGCATATGATATTGTTTGGGAAGAAATGCAGCATCCCCATCGATATGAATTATAGTTATAATCTTTCACAGCATATACATAAGAAATGTCCTCCTCTGAAGAATCTTGAACAACACTTTCCAATGGGGCCATAAGATGCATGTTAAATGTGATGTTTCTCATTTGATTGATACTGTCAAACCGTTTTGTGAACAATCCAAAATTATAAATGAACGCATCAAGAAACAGTGATTTGTCAGTATAGAACGGGTTCAAATGTATCGTTTTAAACCAAGTCCGAAGTACACTTTCAAAATCAATGTTTGGATTACCTACAAAAGAAGTTTTTACGTTTCCACTTTCGTATCCTGGATGACATACTTTTTCTAACATTTCAATTTTTTTACATGAAAGCAAAACACATACAAAAGCAATATCCATTTGACATTTAAAAACAATAATTTCATCAATCAATATTGTTTCATTGTATTCATCTACATTTAAGAGACAACATGGGCTTTCTTTTTTTATTAAGCATTGACTTACATTTTGTTTTCTTATTATTCTGCATTGCAAACCGGAGAAATTATGATATTCAAACATATCCTGAATATCTCGGTTTATATCCGATGATTCAACGGCATATGGTTCTCCTATAGATTTAAATATATTCTCTATTTCTTTTTTGCTTCCTTCAAAACGGGTTGGAAATATAATAAAACTGCCCCACCGATCTTTAATCTTGCTCATGTTTATCGCACTCCTATTTTAAATCTCAATTAAAATTCAAACTACAACAATTGAAATCATCCATTTATTCTAGCACCATTTTTCGAGGCTTGTATCATTTTACCATATACATCCCAAGCGAATTCGTTAACTTTATATCAATTTTTCAAATCGTTCTGAGTAACCGATGTACGATAAGACAACAATTCAAGTCATCCTCTCGTTGTTTCCCGGCACTGTCTGCGGGATCAAGGGATTTGTGGATCTCCCCTATCTCATGCTTTATTTTCCGCATCATAAAATGCCGTTTTATGAGAAAAAGCCCTATTTATATCGCTTTCAACGTGTTATACTGGATAAAATAAAAAGCGCCCGAACCGGACGCTTTCAGATACAATCAAATGGTGGAATATTTGGGATACCACCATACCCTGCGGCGTAAAGCCTTATCTTAGAACTTCTGATGGATATTGATAAACCGATACGGTATCAATGATGTTTACTCTGATGGATATTGATAAACTGACACATCAAAAATCTAAGCTCAGCTTTATTATAGCCGCCGGGCGAATCGTTGTCAACGGGAAAGGAGCGCAGTATGCACTATATTTTGGGTCTGGACGTGGGGATTCAGTCGGTTGGATGGGCTGTGATCCGATACGATGAGCCTGCCCGCATCGAGGATTTTGGGGTGCGCATCTTTGATACCACCGAAAATCAGAAATCCAAGGACAACACCAACCAGGAGCGCCGGGCTTTTCGGGCTGCAAGACGTGTGCTGCGCCGCCGAAGCCATCGCAGAGCAATGGTGAAACGGCATTTACAGAGAATTGGCCTGCTGCGGGAAGGTGAGGTGGAAGCCTTCTTTGAATCCGGTCAGTCCGACCCGCTGCGCCTGCGGGTCAAAGGTTTGACCGAACAGCTGACACCGGCTGAGCTGGCAGCCTGCCTCATTCACATCAGCAACCACAGGGGCTACCAGGCTTTTTATAACCTGACCGAAGAAGAACTCAAAGAGCTGCCCGCGGCAGAGAGAAAAGAGTACCAGCAGGAGCGCAGTGGCATTGAGCTGGTGGAAGGCATCATGGAGCAGGGACATTATCGCTCGGTGGCGGAAATGCTCTTGACTGACGACACCTTTGCCCCGGATCATGCCGGGCCAATGCGGGTATACCGAAGCCATCCCTATCTGGATACCCGTTACCCCATCAGTCGGGACCTGCTGCGCAAAGAGGCTGACGCCATTCTCACCAACCAGGCCCGGTTCTACCCCTGTCTGAATGCGCCTTACCAGACCACCTGGCGCAAAGAATCCAAAACCACCACCAACCGCGCATTTCTGGAATGGCTGATTTTCACCCAGCGGGATTTTGAGGACGGCCCCGGCGACCGGGATGACGCCATGCGCAAATACACCGGCTTTTTGCAGGCTCTGGGCAAGTGTCCCTTTTACCGCGAGGAAGACCGCGGTCCCCGGATGACCGTACTGGGGGACTTGTACGCTCTCACCAACTCTCTGTCCCAGTATCAGTACATGAACACCGAAACAGGTGTCTTTGAACTGCCCAAAGAACTTGCCGAAGCGATGCTGGCTGCAGCCCTGCGGGATGCCGAACTGCCCGCCAAAAAGATTCAGGAGCTGGCCAAGCGTTACCACATCAAGGTGGACAACAAAGCGGTAAAAACCGCCGACCGTGCTCCCAACTGCATCAAGTTCCTGCGCCGGGTCCGTCCCATTCTGGAGAAATACGGCATCAACTGGGAAACCGCTCTGGGCGGCACCACCCTGGAAGACGTTCTGGCCGATGACACCATGCTCAACCAGATCGGGCGGGTTCTGTCCCTCTACCAGACGCCCCACCGCCGCCAGGAAGAACTGGTGAAAATTCCTGGTATTTCACCGGAACTGGCAAAACGGCTGACGGCGGAACGGATTTCCGGCACCGCCAAAGTCAGCGCCCACTATATGCGGGATGCGGTGGAAGCCTTTCAGAAGGGCGAGCGATACGGTGAATTTCAGTGGCGCCGGATGAACGAGCTGGAGCAGCCTCTGCCCGGTCAGGCCAGCGGCGCCCATGTCAAACTGCCGCCCTTCCCCGTCGATGCCGAGTTTGCCAAGAACTCGGTGGTGATGCGCAGCCTCAACGAAACCCGTAAAATCATCAACGCCATCGTGGGGCAATACGGTTCCCCCTGGGCGGTGAATGTGGAAGTGGCCAGCGATCTGGGCCGCTCCTGGGCCGAGCGGGCCGAACTGGACCGCCGGAACAAGCAGAACGAGGCCCAGACCGAAAAAGACAAGCAGCAAATCTGCCAGATCATGGGATATGACAGCCCTGACCAGGTCAAGGGTTCCATGGTGGAGCGGTTCCAGCTGGCGCAGCAGCAAAACTGGCAGTGCCTGTATACCGGCCGGCCCATTACAGACAAGCGGGCCGCCCTCGACCCCAAAAACAAGGGCTTTGAAGTGGACCATATCGTTCCATTTTCCATGATTCTGGACAACACCCTCCAAAACAAGGCGCTGGTCTATGCCGATGCCAACCAGACCAAGGGGCAGCGGACTCCGCTGATGTATTTGCGCGATCCCGCACAGCGGGAGCAGTTCATTGGGCGGGTCAACCAGATGGCCAAGAACCATATCATCAGCGACCGGAAGCGGCAATATCTGCTGCTGGCCGATCTGTACCATACGGATCTTCTGGACGAGTGGAAGAGCCGCAACCTGAACGATACCCGCTACATTGCCAAGTACCTGCGGGGTTATCTGGAGCGGGAACTGGCCCCGGCCCCAGAGCACCGCACGCCTTTTGTGTTTCCGGTTAAAGGCGGCCTGACCAGCCGGTTTCGCCGGACCTGGCTCAACCGCAGCACCTGGGGCGGAGATGAAAAAAGTGAACTCCGCGAATCCACCACCTTGCATCACGCAGTGGATGCCGTGGTCATTGCCAACATCTCTCCTGCCACCGCGCAGATTGCCGAGGACAACCTGCGCCTGAACCGCATTCTGAAAAATAGCCGCGGCATCGAAAGACCCGAATACCGCGCCCAGCTGGAGCGCAGCCTCCAAACCCTGGAACAATTCTACCATGTTCCCCGCACCCGCGGGGAAGCTTGCCTCAAGCGCCAGAATCGGATTACCGCGCTGATCGCCAACCTGAACATCGAGGTGGATATCCGTTTCGGCGTCCCCGGCCAGACCACCGACCCCGACAGCTACCGCAGCCTGGTGACGAACTTCTATGCTGACGACCCGGATTTTGCCGCCCGCCTGACCCAGCCCCTCACCAGCCGCAAGCCGGAACGCAAACTGCAGGGCACCCTGACCACGGCCAACGCTCTGGGAACCAAAGAGATCGACGGCGTTTTGTATGAGGCCAAGCGCACCGACGTAATGAAGCTGACCCAAAAAAATCTGTCCCAGCTCTGCACCAACGACGGCGACCTGCGGGACTCTCTCGCTGAGCTGCTGGCTGACGCCGGAACCAGAACTCTGGCGGATGTGCTGTCGGAGCAGGGCAAGACCGAATTCCGCACCCAAAAGGGCCAGCTCATTCGCAAAGTTACCCTGAAGGGCAGCGTGGTGGATCAGTACAAGATCAAGCAGATTGCACCCAACAATTACTCGGTTCTGGATACGACCAGCTATTACTGCACCGAGGTCTACCGGGATCCTGCCGGCAAAACCAGAGTGCGGGCCATTGCCCGGGCCAGTCTGGTCTGCAAAGGGAAAAAACTATGGCTGACCTGCCCCAACCCTGCCGACTACGCTGAGCACATCATGTACCTGTTCAAGAACGACTACATCCGTGTAGAAACTCCCAACGGGCTGCAATTTGAAGGTTTCTACCAGAGCCCGGCCGGTATCAAGCAGGCCAAATTCAACGGCATCAAAAATAATGACGCTAAAAGCTGTCCATTCCACATTTCCGGCGGCGCTGTTGTCAAAAAATATGACATCAGCATTCTGGGCAGAAAAGGAGGCGAGATTCCATGTGGCGAACCCTTATCGTTACTGCTGGAGAAAAAATAACGGTCAAGGACGACTGGATTCATGTCTGCAGCCCCCAGCAGGAAGCCCGGGTTCCCATCGGCGACCTGTACTCGGTGGTGGTGGATAACCGTCAGGCACTGCTCAGTATGCCGGCTTTGACCCGGCTTGCCCAGGCAGGCGTCCATGTGCTCCTCTGCGATGACAAGCACCTGCCCTGTGCCGAGCTGCTGCCACTGACGCTGCACTACCGGCCCTTGACGGTTTTACAGAAACAAATGGCTTTGTCCCAGGAATTCAAAGACCATCTGTGGCAGCGGATCATCACCGCCAAAATCCAAAATCAGGCCAAAGCGCTGCGTCTGGCCGGGGCCAGCGGCGCCAAAGCTCAAAAGCTGGAAGACCTGTCCCTTCATGTTCTGCCCGGTGATATCGGCAACCGGGAAGCCCAGGCAGCCAAGGTATACTTCCCAGCCCTGTTTGGGCTGGGTTTTACCCGAGCCCTGGAGGATGTGACCAACGCAGCCCTGAACTATGGGTATGCCATTTTGCGTTCCGCTGTCTGCAAGACGCTGGCCGGGTATGGCTACTCAGGCATTCTGGGCCTGCATCACATCGGAGCCGGTAATCCCTTCAATCTGGCGGACGACCTGCTGGAACCGCTGCGCCCTCTGGTGGACCTGTGGACTGACAACCACTGCGACGATCTGTTTGAAACTCTGACCCGCACCAATCGCCGGGAACTCATCGGCCTGGTTAACCACGTCATCCGCCTGGATGGGAAAAAGATGCGGGTGCGCTATGCCATTGACCGATATGTACGCAGCCTGACCAGCGCCATCGAAAAGCAGGACGCCGGCCTGCTTCTTTTGCCGGAGCTGATCCGGGATGACCCCCTGTTTGAGGATGAACTGGATGGATGATCGATTTATGCGGCTGATGGTGTTGTTTGATTTGCCGGTGAATACCAAAAAGAGGCGCCGGGATTATGCGCAGTTCCGCAAGGCGCTGATTCAGGACGGTTTTCTGATGCTGCAATACTCGGTTTATGTCCGTCTGGCCCGGAACCACGACGACGCCCAGAAACATCTGCGGATTGTGGAGGATCATCTGCCGCCAGCCGGCTCTGTCCGGGCTATGTTAATTACCGAAAAGCAATATACCCAGATGAAGCTGCTGTGCGGCGAACAGATGAAGGACGAACATTTCCTTGACACCAAAGATCTTCTTGAGATATAATTTAGTAGAAACAATGCTGCCAAAACCGCAGGAACCACTATATCTTGCGGTTTTGGTTCTCTGATGGATATTGATAAACTGATACATCTGGACATTATCGCTCCAAAGATAACGGTTTTGGTTCTCTGATGGATATTGATAAACTGATACCTCCAGGCCCGCGCCGTATTTGGGGTTGGCGTTTTGGTTCTCTGATGGATATTGATAAACTGATACCAAGGCGGCCATACATACTATATTATATAAGTTTTGGTTCTCTGATGGATATTGATAAACCGGCACGGGATTGAACTGTATGTCAGACCTGGAAAAGGCTTCCTTTGGCAGCTTTCAACCTGCCGGAGGAAGCCTTTTATTCCAGCTCTAACATCCCGAATCCACACAGGCTTCCCCGCAGATCCGGCCGTCACTTGTACTTTACAACCGTATACGGCACCACAATGCCGCCCTCATCTCCCACTGTGTTCAGCAGTTCCACCATACCAGGCAGGCGCTCTGCACAGAAGTCCTTCCGCAGAGGCACCGGGCTGATCCCCAGTTTCTCGAAATTCTTCAAGATGCCGGAGGTATCGTATCGTTTGGCTTCCAGCTTCTCCAGGGCTTTGTCCACAGACTGGACCGTCTTCAGAAGCTCGACCAGTTTGTACATGGCCTCTTTGTTTTTCCTTTTGTAATGGGATGCCCGAATCTTTTCCTGCAGGACCTCGGCCTGATAGTAGCTCACGTCCGGGAAGCATTTGCTGAACTTCTTGACAAGTTCCTCCCGGGTGCATTGGACCAGTGCATGGAGCAGACTGTCGGTGTCGGAACATCCCAGCTTCTTTTCCAGACGGCGCAGATACTCCCGCTGACAGTGCATCTCAAACCGGATGACTCCATTCGGCATCTTCTCATAGGAGAGCTCCAGCCCGTTTTCCTTCATCTGATAGCTCTTGTCGTAGATCACCAACTCATGGGTTCCACAGGCAAAGCGCAGGTAGTGCTTGTTGTAGCGGTTGGCCTTCTTTTTGTTTTGTTTTTTGTCCTGGTAGATCATTCGTGTGTACTTGGGCGGCGTAGGAAGTTTCCGCAGGACACGCACTAGTTCACGGAAGATCTTCTTGCTGTCGCAGCGGATGTTGGTACAGAAATCCACCCGTGAGAGTTTGTACTGGTTTATGTCATTTTCAAAGGTTGTCTTCCAGAACAGCCTCCGGAAGGCATCTGCCACGCGATCCACGCTTTCCTGTGTGGGCTGTAGGATGCCCAGGTAAGAGTATTCGTCCAGCGGTTCAATCAGCTTTCTGGGGTTGATGGTCATTTTCAAAAAGTATTCAGAAAAGAGATCGTTGCCGTCGTCGTCATAGTCAGAGGGATGCTCAGCCTTGGAATCATTGAAGCCGCACTGCATGAGACAGATCCGTACTCCATAGCGGTTGAAGGCGTTGCAATGATGGAAGATATAGGCGGATCCATTTTCCCCCTTTGAGAAGGTTTCGTATGTACCGGGGTAATTGAGATACATGTTCTCTTTGATTGTATAATACTTGGTCTGTGTCAAGTGCCTGGTCAACGAAAAGGTATGAATCGAAAATCCATCTGGTTCCAGATTGAATACTGCCGTTTTGTGTTTGGTAATCTTTCTGCTTTTACGGTTTCCTTGATTCAGGTTCTTGTTCTTACTCATAGTAAAAACACCTCCATTGGATTGATCTATGAGAGATTCATCATTATAGCAATGTTACAAAACAATCAAAAAATAATGCCATTGTACTGAGAATGTTTAAATAAAAATATACCCCCCTTTATCCGTTGATCATATTAACTATACTATAAGTATAGTTCCTGCTTAAAATACACCTGTGTAAAGGGGTAGTTGTTGATATTCAATAGAGTCCCCGAACGGCGGGGATGTTGTTTCAACAAAAAAGACCTGCCGCAGACATCCATCTGCAACAGGCCTTAACTGTTCCTTATGTTTTATGTTGTATAACTGTCAAATCAGAACCAGGTTTGAAAAACACCTTGACAGGGTATCGGAATTTTCCCACGGTACTGAGCGAATTTGTTCGTCAATAAAATCGAATTCCTTCCCGGGCGATTGGATGGCCCAGGTGACGCCCAAACGGGCTTTCAGTTTCAGGCGGGCATGCCCGATGTATTTCTTTGCATACGGTTCCATCTCGTCCACGAAAGCCGCACTGCGCCTGACAATTTCACGATCATAGGGATCTTCCGAAATGGCGTTCAGCAGCAATGTCTCCAGCGCGCCCTGTTGGTCGGTCGGGATTACCAGCAGCAGAAAAGACAATGACTGCTGCTGCCCGTAACCGTCCTCATACCGGTTTTCGGTCCAAACATTCTGCTCTGCTTGCGTGACCACCGGGGCAAAGCACTGGCACACTTCCCTTTCAATGGCTTCTTCCTGGCGATCATCGCGGTCTGTGACCAAAGCCATTTTGGAGAATACCTGGGCATCTTTAATTGCCGCCCGGATCTTTTCCTCGAAAAAGCTGCCAAATTTATTCTTCCCGCCCACAGCGCAAATCAGCAAATAATCACTTCCCTGCTGATACCAATAAGCCGACTCCCCCGCCTTTTCATCCACTGAAATGCGATAGTTTTTCGGCCCACGCTTGCAAGGTATCCACTGCTGGACCCGGCCTAAATAATAACTGAGCAAAATCGCATCCGTTTTGCCCTCACACAGAATCAGTTTGTTCATAGACGTACCTCAAAGCCGAACTGTTCCCGATTCTGATATACATGGCGTCCTGAAAGAACACGGGCATAGCTGCGGAAAGAATTTAAATCCTTTTTGAGCGTGACAACGCTGATCGGGTCTTCCCCGCCGGTTTTACGGTCGTAGTCCTCAATGGCAAGAAAACCGTCGATTGCTTCGATGCTGTGGGAGGTAATAAAGACCTGCACGTCGAACTTCCGGCAGGTAGCAGCAATAAATCGGAAAATTTCATCGAAATAGCGCGAATGAATTGCAGTCTCCACCTCATCGATCAGCAAAATGCCATCGACAGCTTTTGAAATTCCACTTGCAATGGACAACACTTTCTTAATGCCGTCACCGTAGGTAGAGAGCGGCATGGTTCCCAGCTCTTTGTGTCTAACACATTCAACCGGGCGGTTGGTGATTTCGTTCTTCAGCAGAAGTAGATCCGTGATGCCGGGGTCAAACAGCTGCAGGATGCCCACACACAGATCTTTATAGGAGTCGTTCTTGATGATAGAGGACAACATTCCGCCTCTCAGATGGTCAAAGGGCGCCAGATAAACCACGTTCAGCAACCGGCTGCTTGCGATGCCCCTGCCGGATATGGTAGAATACTCGTGAAAGCTGATCTCTTTCTTCTCCTGGCCGCTTTCAGTACGAACCTCCAGTTCCCCCTGGAACGCCTGGCATTCCGAAGGCAGAAGATTTTCTCTCCGCGTAGAAAAGCGGAAAAGCATTTTCTGCTCCTCAGGGTCCAGCAAAATCGTCTGTGTCTTGCCTTCCAGTGCATAACAGACATCCTGTCCATGACAGCGGGCCTGCATTTCGATCCGCTTCACTTCCGACTCAATATGAGGGAACAGTGCAAGCAAGTTCTCATAGGCAGAAGTGCTGCCAAACGGATTCAAGTTGTCCCGCATTCGGGCAATCCGCAGCGTGTTGGTAAAGTCTCCGGGATTGCGCAGCAGGAGAAGCGCCTCCAACAGGCTGGTTTTGCCGCAGTTGTTGTCTCCGGCCACCAGATTGATATGATTCAGGCGCGGAATAGACAATTGCTGGATGCCGCGAAATTGTTGAATCTGCAGGCTTTCAATATGGATTGCCACCGTCACACCTCCTGATCTTCGAAGCTGACTACCAGCCTCTTTCCCAGCGCGTCCGCAATCCGTTTCAGGGTGGACAGGCTGGGATGATGGTTTCCATTTTCAATCTTGCTGAGATTGGCCTGTGAGATGCCCGAACGCTGCGCCAGCTGTTTTTGGGTCAGGTTGGAGGCGCTGCGGGCGGCGACCACCAAAGCGCGCACTTCTTCGTTGATGTCGTAGTCTTCGTTCTCCGGGACATCTTTCGCAGGCGTCAGCTGCACCTTGTCGAGGGCCTCGTCAAGAAATTTCTGAAAGTCAGTCATGGCACATCCCTCCCTTTTAATCATATGTTATATTTAACATATTGTCAAGCAAATTTATATCAAATTTGCAATTTTTCAAAATAGCATCTCATTCAACAATGAATCGCTCTGCGTTCAACAAAAGTTCAACTGGATTCCAACAAATCCCAAAAAGAAACCATAAGATAAAAATTAAAACACGAAAAAATCCAGTGTCCATGCCGATTTACAAGATATCCCCAAAAGCGGCGAAAAGCCCAGATCATAACTCCGACTCCAAAGGCCAGAGGTTCGAATCCCCCCGGCCGCACCACAAAAAAACACCCTGCACCTTCAAAAAGGTGAACCGCTCCAGTAAAAGTAGACAGTGAAAAAAGAAGGCCTCCTGTGGTAGAATAAAACTACTACAGGAGGTCTTTGCTATGCCCAGAAAATACAGCCACATTCAGG
>NZ_NFKB01000068.1:0-12080 GCF_002160175.1 Faecalibacterium sp. An192 | reverse complement strand
GGCGGCGGAGTCTCGCTCTGGACGTGCTGCCAGAAGTCCGCTTCCAGCTGAACCAGAAGGGCAATCACTTCCTCATCCCGGGGGATGAACTTCCAGCGGAAGGTGTTGCCTCCGATCAGGGCGGCAATGTACGTTCCCTGGTAGCCGGTCACCGCCATGTAGTGCTGTACCTGCAGAAAGTACTCGTCCGGGATGCCGTCCTCCCATTCCCCGGCCTTGAAAGCAGACGCCGTCTTGGCCTCGAAGATACAGGGGCCAAATTCAGGATGGACACAGGTGCCATCCAGGTTGGCCTGCATGAAAGGGTGTTCGTCACTCCGCAGAAGTTCCATCCGGTGTTCTACCTGGATGCCGGTGCGCTTGGTGAATTCCGTCCGCACCAACCCTTCCAGCTGGGTGCCCCAGTAGGCGGCTTCGCCTGCCTCCTGATCCGGCATTCGGCCGGTCTTTTCCATCCACAGCTCCACCGGGGACTTGTACCGGCTGATCCCGCAGACCACAGCGGCGTCCGATCCGCCGATCCCCTGCTTGCGGTAATCCAGCCAGTCCGTGTAGGGCATGGTTTCAGTGTTGGCAATTACAGTAAAGGACATGGTTTTTCCTCCTATTCACAAAGAAAGGCAGGGCGCATGAATCAGATTCACACGTCCCTCCCTATGGTGATACGCTGTTTCATGATTCAGGCAGCTGCCCGGACCATCTTGTAGGCCTTGTCAATCATGGGGTTACCCTCAATAGTCCGAAGGAAGAGGTTTTCGTTGTAGCTCTTGGTTTTGCGGATGGGGTCGGCATGGGTAGCAAAGTCGCTCACTGCGTTGATGAACCGGTAGCCATTCTTCCCCATGTCGGCCAGGTCCGGCGCGTTCCAGTAGCGCTGCTTGAGGTCTTCCAGCAGGCGCAGGTTGTTCTTCTTTTGGGTGTCGGACATCTCCTCACTCACCGGGAAGAAAGTCTGCATCAGGTCCAGAACCTTCCGGTCGGACAGCTTGATCTTGGCCAGCTCGTCCACACCCCGGCCCAGCTCACTCATGTAGAGTTCGGCCAGGCGCAGAGTTTCGCTGGCCTCCCGAACGCGGCTCATGACGTTCTCGGTATGCCGGGCCGCCCAGACACGGTTGGCGCTGTTCAGGGCCAGGTTCAGGGTGTTCTGGCAGACTACTCGGATGGGAGTCATGGCCACCTTCACCCCGCTGCTGCCGTCGTGGGAATTCATGATCACCAGGTAGGGTGCGATCTCGTCCCCCGCGATGATGTACCGCTGAGGCATCCGGGCCAGCATCCAAACCTTCCGGCCCATCTGCAGGGAACCGGCGGTCTCATAGGTGACCCCCTCGCCCAACAGTTCATCGGTGAACTGGAAAGCATCCTGATTCTGAACCACCTTGTAGCGGTCGGACACGATGCCCAGCACCCGGCCGTCGGTGCTGCGGACGTTGGCCTTGTAGCCTGCAATCCAGCCGCCGTCCTCGGTCTGGACATTGTTCTGCAGGACCTGCCAGTCCAGGCCTGCCCAGATCAAGGCGTCAGCGGAAGCGGGGGCTTCGGCCACCATGGTACCCAGACCGTGCCAGGGTTTCTCGCGGACATAAAACATGGTTTCGACATTGGCAGACATTGTAGTTTCCTCCTTATGAATCAAAGACAGTGAAATGAAAATGTGGGAAATGTGGTTTTTCCCACATTTCCCACGTTTGAAAGACGCATCATAGAAAAGCTAAGGTGCTCAGCGGTAGTAGCTCACCACTCCGCCGATGTAGACCGGCTTGCTCAGATCGGCATACCGGAGCCACCGGTCCAAAGGCTCCAGGATTTCGGTCTGGGCATGGTAAATATAGATGCTGTAGCGGTCCTCGTAGCTGTCGTTCAGACCGTCCAGTGCCAGGTCAAAAGCCGGTGCCACCTCGCTGCCGTTGAACACCGAAAAGGCCGTCTGGGCCAACACCTCGGCCGCTGCCTTGAAGCAGACATACCCGCGGCGGAAAAATCCGTCCCGCAGGCTGGGATTGAAGGTCAGGCGGCTGCCGGTGCGGGTGCAGAGTGGGCCCAGAAACTGGGCCAGTTCCTGGATGGCCTGTTCCCTCCAGGACGGGTCAGCATTCTCGGCATAGCTGCAGACCTGCTCATAGAACCAGTCGGGCAGGTGGCCGGCTTTGGCGTAGGACTCGGACTGGATAGGCTGCAGAGATACCTGGTAGACATAGCTGTGCATGGTGATTCCTCCTTAAAACATTTCTTCAAAATAGCCGTAAACAAAGAAAACCTCGGGGTCGTTCCCCGAGGCTTTCATGGATATAGTATGTATTCGATTTTGGATTCAAATCAGAAGGCTCACTCCTTCCGCTGTCCCAGCAGGGTTTTGATTTCCAGCATCTTGTCAAAGTCGCCGTCCTCCACAGCCTTCTCCAGCTGACGCAGCAGCGCATCCTGTTGCCTGGCCTGGGCCGCCTGGAATGCGATATCTTCCTGATAGGATTCCATCAACTTTTCCACCTGCGCATCTTTTGCGGTGGAAATGTTCTGCCGAACCTGCTCCCCTGCCATCCGGATTTGGTTGAAAATTTGCTGAATCTCTTCCCTTTCAGCCTGCTTGTCTTTGTCCTGTTTCATCTCAGTCCAACTCCTGCAAACAGTTTATCATCAGCTGGGCGGCAGACAAAATGCCCGGGGTCAGGTTTTCGGCGTGGCTCATCAAAAGATCCTCTATAATCTGGAGGACCTTCATCCGTCTTTCATGCAGAAGCTCTTCACTATGCATCGCCTTCTGCGTCTCAGCTTCCACCGTAAGCGCTGCAATTTCCTTTTGGGCTGTAATCAATGCCCGCTGGGTCTTGGCATCCTCTGCCTTGGCGTAGATTTCAACGCCAACCTGCAGGGCCGTTTGGAAAGCTTCCATTGCGCTGTTGACCGCCATCACTTCCGGCGGCATCGGAGCAGGCAAATTTGTGTCTTTCATAACCGTAAGATTGGACATGGCACCTTTCTCCTTCCCCTTGATTAAAGCCACAGCCTTTTCAGCGTTTGAACCAGCTCCTGATACCGCTTCGCGGTCTGGTCGCTGACTTCCTGCAGGCCAAGTTCTGCAATCTGGTACAGCAGGGTGTTGCTCTCCGCCAACACCGAAGCGCTCTGATTCTGGTAGGTTGTCTGGATGATCCGGAGCATTACCATTTCCTCTTCCTGCGCATCCCGAACGGCTTTGACCCGGTACTGGACCTGGTGGATTTCACCAATGCACTGATCCATCTCGGCCCGGAACTGTTTGGCCTTTTGGTAATATTCCTCTGCGATTTCCATCCGCATTTGGGCGGCGGACAAACCCATATAGGTTCCCACATTGAACCCAAAAGAATCCATCGACGGACAAGACGGCGCTTTCGGCTCCAGCTCCCGGCCCGAGGGAAGCTCCACCAGCGCCCCGGACGAAAGGGTCTTTCCGATCGTCCGGTAGACTTCTTCACGCTTCTCGCCAACCTTCTGCCGCTCCTGCAGCATCGCGTTCCAGTCTCGATGCATCCCGCCCAGGGCCTCGTGGTATCGGGTGTTGCTTTTGGAGACAATTTCCTCTGCTTCGTCCCGAACGGTATAGGAAGTGCGGGCTTCCTGCTCCGGATTCCCTTCAATCCGGTTCTGAATGTCCTGGGCCACCGTCTCGGTGATGTCATTGCCCAGCTCTGCCGACCATTGGACTACTTTTACCGGCAGGGAAACAATATCCCCGACAATATCCGCCAGTATAGCTAGATCATCTAAAAACATCTCCGGCCTCCTTTTCCTGTTCTGTTCCTGCGTGATGCCATGATTTTTTACCCTTGCACTTACTATTATAACTAATACAGTAATAATTGCAATATGTTTATGGAATAAAAAAGTACCCCATTCTTTCGTACAATGAGGACATGAGGTGTACGCCATGGAACATGAATTGGAACAGGAATACAAAAGGATCGGCCTGAAGATTGCCTACTACCGCAAGCTGCAGGGCTACACCCAGGAAAAGCTGGCCGACAAGCTGGGGGTGGCAGATCGATCCCATCGGCCTCCGCTACACCTTGAATCATCTGTATGACCGGTATAACAAGCCGCTGTTTATCCTGGAAAACAGCTCCGGATTTATGGACACACTGGAACCAGACGGCACCATTCACGACCCCTACCGGGTAGACTTCCTGCGGGCACATATCCAGGCCATGATGGCCGCCGTCATCCAGGACGGGGTAGATGTAATCGGTTACACCATGTGGGGGCCCATCGATATCATTTCTTCTTCCACCAGCGAGATGACCAAGCGATACGGCTTCATCTATGTGGATCAGGATGACTACGGCAACGGCAGCAAAAAACGGTACATCAAGGACAGCTACTACTGGTATCGGGATCTGATTGCCAGCAACGGAGCCAATCTATGAGCGCCGTTCTTCGCCGTGGGATTACCTTCTGTGCCGGTTTGATAATCCTGTGCTTCGGCATTGTCCTGAACACCAAGACCGGTCTTGGTGTTGCCTCCATCAACACAGCCCCGTACACCTTCAGCGAAGTGGAAGGGATCAGTCTGGGCACTGCTACCATGCTGCTCTATTTTATCTTCGCAGGTGTCCAGTGCCTGCTGCGACGTTCGTTGGGCTGGAAGATCATTCTTCAGATTCCCATGAGCGTCCTGATTGGCCGGATCGTAGATTTTTTCAACGACTACGTTTTGACCTTTCAGGCACGGAGCTTGGCTGATGGTTTCCTGCTGCTCTGCTGTGCCATTCCCCTTACTGCCTTCGGTACCACTCTGGTGGTGCAAACCGATCTCGTCCCTGCTGCCCCTGACGGAATGGTCCGCGCCTTTGGCGATGTAATGGGCTGGGACTTTGGCCGCGCCAAGTATACCTTTGATATCATCATGATTGTCCTTTCAGCCGGCTATGCTCTGATCCGCACCGGCCACACGGTGGGGATTGGCGTTGGTACTGTGGCCGCCGCTCTCTTTACCGGGCGGCTTTGTCAGCTGTTTGGCCGCCTGCTGGCACCATGGTTTCGATCCTGTTTGACCAAATGCGAATAATCCTGGACAGACGATTTGAATCGCTCCTATAAGCAACAAAAAGACCTCCTGTGGTGAGAAAAGAAACTACCACGGGAGGTCTTTGCCATGTATGACCACAGTTCCAACCGTGCAGCACTCGCCGGCTTTTCTTTCCTATCTTGTCCGAACACAGATCTTCGTCCAGACAGGTAGTGTCAATAGTTTACCTTATCGCAAGCAAACCTCATATATGAGGCATTTCAAAATAACAATTTGTCCCCAAGCCTCCATCACATCGACTGAACCAGTTGTTCTGATGCTTATAACTTCGTTTTACAAGAGGGTATTAAGTTATTCTCACCAACTTCAATTCTGCATCACATTATACTTCAACAAAAAAGGACTCGAAAAATTATGCAAATGAACAAAAACGTTAAATATATACATCCTATCGTCTTTGGTGTGTTATAATTATTTTGTTTATTTATGCAAAGCATTACATTTTGACAGGGGAAGCGATTTCATTGCACAATCTACCTCTTTTAATAAAATGCTTGGCCGGGAAATCAGATCCAAAGAATAGCGACCTTTGGCTTCCTCTTTGGATGCATTGCCGGGATACAGCAGACGTTTTCTGTTTTTTGGTACAGAATTGGCTCCCTGAAGCTACCCGTATACAGATTGGATTAGAAGAAGATCTATTGGTCCGTACTGCTCGTTTTTTAGGACTTGTACATGATTTTGGAAAAGCAACAGCCCTCTTTCAAAGCCGAATTTTAGCTCATATTCCTGAAGCGGCCGAACGGTTCAACGCTTTTTTCTCTCTACCGACAACATTTCGCTCCGGCAAAGCTACCCCACATGCCCGTGCCAGTGAAGCTATTCTTTTAGAGCTAGGTTGTCCCCCGTTTTTGGCATCCATTGCCGGAGCGCATCACGGAAAGCCTCAGGAAGAATTCTTAAACGACTCAGTCTTTGACCAAATAGAACTATATTCAGGTAATTACTGGGGAAAAGGGCAAAAACAACAATGGACTAAGCTTTGGGAAGAGCTTTTTCAATTTGCGTTAGAAGAAAGCGGATTCGAAGCTGTCGATGCCCTTTCTGAACCCTCCTTTTCTGCCGGACTTTTGTTGACAGGTCTTTTGACCATGGCCGACTGGATTGCCAGCAATAGCACCTATTTTCCGCTGCTCTCATCAGAAGATACCGGAAACGAAACTCTTTATCCAGACCGCCCTTACCGGGCATGGCGCACCCTATCTCTCACCAGTCCATGGGAAAGTGTATATTCCAGTATTGACCTCCATACCTTTCGGAAACAATTTGGTTTTGATCCAAATACAATCCAACAAGCTATCCTAGCGATTGCCAGCACTGCTTCTTCCCCTGGCATTTTTATTTTGGAAGCGCCTATGGGCGTTGGTAAAACCGAGGCAGCCTTGGCCGCAGCTGAGGTCCTCTCTCATCGATTCCACGCTGGAGGCCTATTCTTCGGTCTGCCCACACAGGCAACAACCAACGGCATCTTTGGCCGACTGAAAGATTGGGCAGAAACACAGTCACTGGAAATGGTACATTCCATTCGGCTGGCCCATGGTGCAGCGGAACTTAATGAAGAGTATCAGGAACTGTTTTCTGGTTCGGCTGTTACAGAAGAAGACTGTTCCGAAAATGGCGTACTGGTTCACCGTTGGTTTCAAGGCAACAAGCAGGCACTGCTAGCAGATTTTGTAATTGGAACCGTCGATCAGCTTTTGCTGGCCGCACTGAAACAAAAACATGTGATGCTCCGTCATCTCGGGCTTTCTGGGAAAGTCGTCATAATCGACGAATGCCACGCCTACGATGCTTACATGAATCATTACCTCGAACGTGCGTTAGCATGGCTGGGCTGTTATCATGTTCCGGTAATTTTACTTTCTGCCACCTTACCTGCCCAGCGCAGAGTTTCATTAATTCAATCCTATCTAGGTGCACAAGTCCCCGGGATCTGGCAGAAAAACCAGAGTTATCCTCTGCTCACTTGGACCGATGCTGGACAGATCAATCAACAAGCCATTCATCTGAAACAAGAAGAAAAAAGGTGTATTGTTTTACGATTGATTTTGACGAAATCCTTGATCTAATCCATCAAAAATTGCAGTTTGGCGGTTGCGCTGGCATTATTTTGAACACAGTCCGAAAGGCGCAGGAATTGGCGGCTTTGCTTCGTTCCGAATTGCCAGATTATACAATTTTCCTGTTCCACGCTCAGTTTCTCTTACCTGATAGAACAGAAAAAGAAAAACAGTTGCTGCATCGTCTTGGAAAACATTCCACCCCGGAACAGCGAGAAAAATTCGTCGTTATCGGTACGCAAGTGTTGGAACAGTCCCTTGACATTGATTTCGACTTTCTTATCACAGAGCTTTGCCCCATGGATCTCCTTTTACAGCGGATCGGAAGATTGCACCGCCATCCTCGCTTTTCTCGTCCACAGCCCCTGCAAACTGCTCATTGTGCAGTTTTGGATTCTTCTGATGGAACCTTTGATGCTGGAAGCCAAGCAATTTATAGCCGATGGCTCCTTTGGCGCACTCGAAAACTTCTTCCTCCAGTCATTTCATTACCCCACGATATTCCCTATCTGGTTCAGGATGTCTATCATTGGGAACCTGAGGATTGCCTGCCTTCTGATTCTGATTGTTTACAAGCAAAATTAGACTACGAGATCCTGCAAAAGGACAAAAAAACCGTGCTGACAGCTATGTAATCCTTTCACCGGAAGAAAGCCTGGAACTTACTTCTTTGGATGATTGGATGCATGAAGAAACCGCCTATTCCGATGCCTCTGCCCGTGCCGCCGTCCGAGATGGAGCCTCCTCTATTGACGTTTTTGTTATGGTACAGCACCGGGATGGAAGCGTCCACTTCCTTCCTTGGCAGCAAAATGGACGAGCTGTTCCCACAGACGAACCTCCTTGTCAGGAGGACGCACTCCAAATAGCCCGTCAAAAACTACGTTTGCCGGGTTATTTCAGTAAAAAGTGGAATATTGACCGGGTTATCCGGGAATTGGAGGATCAGAACCGCTCTTTTCTTGCTCCGTGGCAGCAGGCCCCGCTGCTAAAAGGCGAGCTTGTGCTCTTGTTGGACGAAAATTTAACTGCAAGCCTTGCCCAAACCTCGCTACGGTATAGTAGAGCCGATGGTTTGATCTACCAGAAAGAGGAGACAGATGAAGAAGATTGAATTTAATCTACTGGATGAGCCTTGGATTCGAGTTCTGTGTCCAGATTGTACCGTCAAAGAGGTATCTCTAACCGACGCACTTTTACAGGCTCACAATTACACCGATCTGGCTGGTGAATTGCCTACCCAGGATGCCGCTGTTCTGCGGCTTCTGCTGGCAGTACTTCACGCTGTGTTCGGACGTGTGGATGCCAATGGTCAACCCGTGGAGCTAAAAAACACGACCAGTGCTGTACGCCAGTGGAAAAGTCTGTGGCAGCCCGGCCGACTACCCGAAGCCCCTATCCAGAATTACCTTTCCAAATGGCACGATCGGTTTTGGCTCTTTCACCCAGAACGTCCCTTTTGGCAAGTACCAAAGGCTGAAATTGGCACAGAATACACCTCGGCCAAACTAAATGGGGAACTTTCTGAAAGCGGAAACAAGATTCGCTTATTTTCTTCCTATGCCGGAATTGGAAAAACAGAGCTATCCTACTCACAAGCTGCACGCTGGCTTCTCTACCTTAATGGGTTTGATGATACTTCTTCCAAACCCAAAGGCAAAGGATTGCCCTCTCCAGGTGCTGGTTGGATGGGAAAGCTTGGTCTCATTCAGGCAACGGGGAACAATCTCTTTGAAACCTTGCTTTTTAATTTGACTCTTCTTCGAGATGGTAGCTCTGCCTGGGGTCAGGAGAATCCCTGCTGGGAATACAATACACCGCATAACAAAGAACGTGTTTTGATCAGTTTGCCAGACAACCCCTCCGAGTTGCTCTCGCTCCAATCCCGTCGCCTGCTTCTTCATCGACGAGAGAATAAAGTGATCGGTTATTCTCTGCTCGGCGGTGACTTCTTTGACCGAATCAATGCATTCAGTGAGCAAATGACTGTCTGGCGTTCCAGTCAGGAAAAGAAGGATTCGCCTGTCGTTTACTCCCCCAAACGACACGACCCGACACGTCAGTTCTGGCGTGAGTTTCCCGCTGTATTTGATGAACATACCCGCCTCGGACTGCCTGTACACACACCAGGAATCGTGCGCTGGATTACCTTGCTGCAAAGCCCCAGCAGTCGCTGTTTGAACTCCAAAACAATGATTCGTTTCCAAATCACTGGCGTAGAGTATGGTGATAAAGATTTCTTCATCACCGATGCATTCAGCGATGAACTTTCTTTTCATATTTCCTTGTTGGATGAAATGGGCAAAAAATGGCGCAGTTATGTCACACAAGAGATTTCTCGTTGTGAACAACTTGCCGATGCCATCGGACAGCTTGCAAACGACCTTGCTATCGCCTCCGGTACGCACACCACAACAGCCCACCAAAATGCCAAGGAACAATTCTATTTTCAGATTGACCAGCCTTTCCGTCAATGGCTCTATTCCATCGACCCCGGCTGGGACGAAGACGAAACCGATGCCAGCCTTTCGGACTGGCAGACACAAGCGCAAAGAATCGCCCGTAAACTGGGCAATCAGTTATCGGAACAAGCTGGACCCGCCGCTTTTTGCGGTCGGTCAGTAAAAAAATCCAGCGGCACAGGGAAAAAAGCAGAAACCGTCTCGGTTTACTACGCATCACCTAAAGCATATAACAACTTCTTATACCAGGTCCGCAAAATCTATACAGGAAACGGAGGAATATAATGGCAGATCAATCCATCCAATTCATTCGGGACTATCTCTCCCGCCGATTAAAGCAATTGGAAAAAATGCCCGAACACCCTCAAAAAGCTGCACTCGCTAATCTGCGGCGAGGTATCGGCCATCCCCCAGGCGATTTACCCGAACTTTGGGGTATCTTTTTACAGGATTTCCCGGCAGAACTAGAAAGTCAGACCGGCATTCCAACTCAGGCTGAATGGGCTGTTTATCTGACCTTAACCCTTTATGCCCTGCATCAGCAGGGTCACACGTTACCCAACGATTCCATGCATCGGGCCGGTGTACGGTTCGGTCAGGCGGTTCGTTCCCTTGTGAAACCCGAAGAATCACCCGAGGAAAGCAGCATCCTTCGGCGCTTCAATGCACTGGCAACTGCCAGCACAATGCAGGAGCGTTCTCAGCATCTGCGTGGTATCCTTCAGTTGTTGCGCGCCGAAGGAATACCACTGGATTATATCCAGCTTGCCGAAGATCTTTATTGGCTGCAAATCCCCTCTGCCGCCCCACAGGTACGCCTGCGCTGGGGTCAGGACTACTATTCTTTCCAAAGAAAATCCGATCTGGAAAAAGTATAAAAAGGAGAACCAAGATGAAAAACAAACGTTTTTACATCGACTTTCATATTTTACAGACCGTGCCGCCCAGTTGTGTCAACCGCGATGACACCGGCAGCCCCAAAACCGCCGTCTATGGAGGTACTACCCGCGCCCGCGTTTCTTCTCAAGCGTGGAAGCGTGCAGTCCGGTTGATGTTCCGCCAGGAGCTTCTTCCGAACGACCAGTTGGGTGAACGAACCAAAAAAGTTGTAGCTATGGTTGCGAATGAAATTGCCGCCCTTACGCCTGAATCAGATTCCTTGAAACTCGCCACTGCCGCGCTGACCAATGCCGGACTGAAAATATCCGAGAAAGATTCGGAATCAGATGCCCTTTTCTTTATGAGTCACGACCAGGCCAAAGCCCTCGCGGAATTGTCTGTTGCTGGCGAATCCGATAAGAAAGTCTACAAATCTGCGTTGAAACAGTCGCCTTCTGTGGATATGGTCCTGTTTGGCCGAATGGTCGCCAGCGATCCATCCCTTAACTACGATGCTGCCGCCCAAGTTGCCCACAGCATTTCCACTCATGCAGTGCAGAACGAATACGATTATTTTACAGCTGTTGATGATTGCGCCCCCGAAGACAATGCCGGTGCTGGCCATTTAGGAACCATAGAATACAACTCCGCCACTCTGTACCGCTACGCGACTTTAAATGTTGCGGAACTAGCCGACCATTTAGACCAAGAACAGGTTCCGACCGCCATCCGTGCTTTTGCCGAGGCATTCATTCGCTCTATGCCTACCGGAAAGCAGAACACTTTTGCCAACCGCACCCTGCCTGATGCCGTTTACATTACCCTTCGAGAAGATCAGCCGGTCAACCTGTGTGGCGCCTTTGAACGAGCAGTTCCTGCTTCTGCCGAGGGATATGTTGAACCTTCCAAAGATCGTCTGACCAGGTATGCCCGCCAGTTGTACCAAACTTACACAGACGCCCCTACCGAAGCCTATGTCGTGGGCTGCGGGTTGGAAGATCTCGCCCGGCCTGCTCCGCTGAATGCAGTCCTGGACGCGCTGGAACAATCCATTCGGCAGCATCTGGATGAAAACGAGGTGGTCTGATGGCTACGCTTTTGCTGCGTCTGGCCGCGCCATTGCAGTCCTGGGGCATAGACTCAAAATTTGAAACGCGAAAAACCAATCGGGAACCCACCAAAAGCGGTGTGGTTGGTCTTTTGGCAGCGGCTCTGGGGCTGCGACGAGATGAGGAAGCCCTTCTCCAGCAGCTGAACACACTGCGCTTCGGGGTACGAGTGGATCAGGAAGGTTCCCTTCTCATGGATTACCACACAGCCAATAACCCAACTCCTGAGGAGATTCGTTCTGCTAGGAAGGACGAAAAAAAGGTCACTGCCCCCTATGTCACCAAGCGATACTACCTTTCCGATGCAGTTTTTCTGGTAGGCCTTGAAAGCAAGGACACCGATTTTTTGCGCAGCCTCGAGCATGCCCTCACTCATCCAGTCTATCCGTTGTTTCTAGAGCAAACCCAGAAAATAGAGTGAAGTCACCGCCGCACTGTACAGCAGTGGTATGATAAATGTGGAGATGATGAATATGCTTCACAATGAATCACGGAACTTATT
>NZ_NFKB01000067.1:0-13120 GCF_002160175.1 Faecalibacterium sp. An192 | reverse complement strand
CACCCGCCCATAGAGGAAGTCCCCCCGCGGCTGCGCCGCCGCCCCCCTTGGGGGCTGGCTCCCGGCTGGAATTTTCTGCGGGAAAAGACTCTTTTTCTTTCGCGCGAACCGTGGTATACTATAAAAACAAAGCGGCTGCCGGCAATGGGGCGGGGGGCGGCTTTGGGAAACAAAGAAAAATTGAGAGAGAGGCGAATGAAATGATTGAGTGCACCAGCACCGGCGCATACCTGGCCCGGGGCCAGTGGATTATGGCGGACGGGAACGCCCCGGCCGCCCTGGCGGCGCTGGGTTTTGACGCGGACGCCGCGGCCAAAGCCCAGCAGGGGACCATCGCGTGGGGGATTCTGCAGTCCCACAACACCAGCGGCGACCCCGAAAACCTGAAAATCAAGTTTGACGCCATGGCCAGCCATGACATCACCTTTGTGGGCATCATCCAGACGGCCCGGGCCTCGGGCCTGGAGAAGTTCCCGCTGCCCTACGTGCTGACCAACTGCCACAACAGCCTGTGCGCGGTGGGCGGCACCATCAATGAGGACGACCACCGGTTCGGCCTGTCGGCGGCCCAGAAGTACGGCGGCATCTTTGTGCCGCCCCACCTGGCCGTCATCCACCAGTACATGCGGGAGAAATTCGCCGGCTGCGGCAAGATGATTCTGGGCTCCGACTCCCATACCCGTTACGGCGCCCTGGGCGCCATGGCCATCGGCGAGGGCGGCGGCGAGCTGGCCAAACAGCTGCTGGGCCGTACCTATGACGTGGCCCGGCCCGGCGTGGTGGCCATCTACCTGACCGGGTCCCTGCCGGTGGGCTGCGGTCCCCACGACGTGGCCATCGCCCTGGTGGGCGCCCTGTTCAAGAGCGGCTACGTCAAGAACAAGGTGATGGAGTTCATCGGCCCCGGCGTGGCCAGCCTGCGCCAGGACACCCGCAACGCCATCGACGCCATGACCACCGAGACCACCTGCCTGTCCTCCATCTGGGAGACCGACGAGACCACCCGGAAATACCTGGCCGCCCACGGCCGGGCCGCCGACTACAAGGCCCTGGCCCCGGCGGACCTGGCCTATTACGACGGGGTGGTGAAGGTGGATCTGTCGGCCATCCGGCCCATGATCGCCCTGCCCATGCACCCCTCCAACGCCTTCACCATCGAGGAGCTGAACGCCAACCTGGAGGACATCCTCCACGCCTGCGAGCAGGACGTCCAGAAGCTGGTGGGCCGCACCGACGTGAAACTGGACCTGTGCTCCAAGATCGAGAACAGCAAGCTCCGTGTGGACCAGGGCGTCATTGCCGGCTGCGCCGGCGGCCTGTACGACAGCATCGTGGAGGCAGCCTCCATCCTGAAGGGCCGTACCGGCGGCTGCGGCGAGTACGCCCTCAGCGTCTATCCCGCCAGCCAGCCCGTCATGATGGCCCTGGACAAGGCCGGGGCCCTGTCCAGCCTGATGGCTTCGGGCGCCACCATCCGGACTGCCTTCTGCGGCCCCTGCTTCGGCGCCGGCGACGTGCCTTTCAACGGGGCCCTGTCCATCCGCCACACCACCCGCAACTTCCCCAGCCGCGAGGGTTCCAAGCCCGGCGTGGGCCAGCTGGCGGGGGTGGCCCTGATGGATGCCCGCAGCATTGCGGCCACCACCGCCAACGGCGGCATCCTGACCCCGGCCACCGCCATCGACTACGACCCCACCGTCCCCGAATACACCTTCGACGACACCAGCTATCAGGCCCGTGTGTACCAGGGCTTCGGCCAGGGCAACTATGACGCCCTCCTCAAGCTGGGCCCCAACATCAAGGACTGGCCCGAGATTGCCCCCCTGGGGGATAACCTGCTGCTGAAGGTGGCTTCCTACATCACCGACCCCGTCACCACCACCGACGAGCTGATCCCCTCGGGCGAAACCAGTTCCTACCGCTCCAACCCCCTGGGCCTGGCCGAGTTCACCCTCAGCCGCAAGGACCCCGCCTATGTGGGCCGCGCCAAGGAAGTCCAGGCCGAGGAGGCCGCCCGCCGCGCCGGCCAGGGCGACGCCGCCCTGCTGGCCAAAATCCAGGCGGTGCCGGGCTGTGAGGGCCTGACCTGGGACGACGTCCAGATCGCCTCCACCATCTTTGCGGTCAAGCCGGGCGACGGTTCCGCCCGGGAACAGGCCGCCAGCTGCCAGCGGGTTCTGGGCGCCGGGGCCAACATCGCGGTGGAATACGCCACCAAGCGCTACCGCTCCAACCTCATCAACTGGGGTATGCTGCCCTTCCAGATCGCCGGGCCCACCCCCTTCGGGCTGGGGGACTATATCCTGGTTCCGGATGCCCGCAAGGCCCTGGCCGGGGACCTGAGCGAGATTCCCGCCTATGTGCTGGGAGACACCCCCACCGCCTTCACCCTGTCCATCGCGCCCCTGACCGCCGACGAGCGGCAGATCCTGGCGGATGGCTGCCTGATTAACTTCTACAAACACTGATCCCGGGGGCGGCCCCGCCCTCCGATGCCGTTTGCCGCAGAAGTTGCGCCCTTTGGGGCGGCCTCTGCGGCAAATTGGTTGTCCGGCGGGGCTGCGTCCGCTTGCAAAAAGGAGACCGTGTTCCTCTCTTGCGCTGAGCTGATTTTTGCTTTGCGCCCCGGAGGACGCTCACAAAAACCGGAGCGCTGCGCCAGTTTTGCCGCAGGCAGTGCTTGACTCAGCTGCCCGGGAAAGGAGGCTTCGCCATGCCCGGCGACCTGCACAATCATTCCACCTGTTCGGATGGGTCGGTGCCCATCCACCGCATCCCGCCCATGGCGGCCCGGGCGGGTCTGTCCGCCCTGGCCCTGTCCGACCACGATACCTTTCTCAGCGCGGCCTACTGCTACGCCCACCCCGAACAGGAGGGGGTGAAGCTGATTCCCGCCGTGGAGCTCACCGGCTACGACTATGAGCGCCAGCACCGGGTTCACCTGCTGTGCTACTGGCCCCAGGATTGTCCCGAGCTGCGGGCCCATTGCGACACCATGCGCCGCCGCCGCAACGAGTGCTGTCTCCAGAGCGCCCGGGAACTGGAGGGGATGTACCCCCAGTTCCGCACCGAGCAGGCCCTGGAATACGCCCAGGACAGCGGCGTGCTGTACAAGAGCGGCATCATGCAGGCCCTCCATGAGCTGGGCCTGTGCGACAGCGTCTATGGGGAGGTGTACCATTACCTGTTCGGATGGAACCCCCGGGGCGTGGTGCTCCACAGCCCCGAATACCCCACCGTGGACGAGGTTCTGGACATCGCCCGTGCCGCCAAGGGGGTGGTGGTGTTCGCCCATCCCACCGTCTATAAGAGCATGCCGCTGGTGCGGCAGCTGGCGGCGGAGGGGCGGATCGACGGCATCGAGATCGACCATCCCCGCAACAGCGAGGAGGACAAGGCCGAATGCCGCGCCCTGTGCGCCCGGTATAACCTGATCGTCACCGGCGGCACCGACTTCCACGGGGCGAATTCGGCCCATCCCCACCCGGTGGGCACCTGCACCACCGCCGACGACCAGATCCGGCGCATCTGCGGCCTGGCCCGGCAGCGCCAGGGCCGGCTGGGCGGCTGACACCTATCCCGGACGCCCTGCGGCGGGCCCGGCCAGACCAAAACCGGCCCGGCGGCGGATTGCGGCGGGCTGATACCTGCTGAAAGGCGGCGGGGCGGATTCCGCCCTCTGCCTGCAAGATACACCCGGCGGCCCCGAAGGCCCCGGGAACACATGACAAAAGAAGGAACGTGAATACTATGACTTATACTTTTCCCAACCAGGGAACCTGTTCCCGCATGACCATGATTGAGCTGGCTCCCGACCACACCATCGAGTCCATCCAGGTGATGGGCGGCTGCAACGGCAACCTGAAGGGCATTGCCAGCCTGCTGAAGGGGATGAAGGCGGAGGACGCCATCGCCCGGATGGAAGGCGTCACCTGCGGGTCCAAGCCCACCAGCTGCCCCGACCAGATCGCCAAAAACCTCCGCAAAGCCCTCGCCGCCCTGGAAAACCAGTAACCGACTTTTCTGGAAGAAAAGTCGGCAAAAGACTTTCACCTGGTACCGGGGACTGCTGTGGGCTTCACCAGGCCCTGCCGGCGGTCAGGTTTCAGCCGCTTTAGAAGGCTCCCGGGCTGCGCCCCGGTGAGTCCAAGGTTTCAGATAGCCTGATTTTCTCAACCGGTACGCGCTGAAAAACCTGTAAAAATGCAACAACCCTCGTCCTTTATTGGGGCGGGGGTGTTTTGGGTTTAGATCATAAACAAGCACAAACTTTGCCGTCCTGCCGCTGACGACTTCTTTCTTTTTCCCCTTTGTCCGCTGCGCTAGGCCCAGAGGGGGAGGGAGGGGGTTTCGACTCCCCCTCCCTACCCCCTCTGGACTCCCTACCCACCCTAACGACCAGGGGAGACCCCTGGACCCAGACAGAGTGGTCGCTCTGGGCAAAAGCCTAAAAAACACTGTCATGCCTGGCCCGTGGAAACTTTCAGGGCCTCAAACGGCGGCACGGGTGTTTTTCTTAACGGCTTTTGCCCGCCGCTCCGATTGGTGCCACATGCCCGCTTTGGCGGGCTGGCGGTTCAGTGGGTCTTTTGGTGCTGTAGGGCGTACACTTTAAAATTGCAAGGTGATACCCTTTTTATGATCTAAACCCACCCAACCACCCATCTAAGGAACCCCCAGCCCTGCGGGCTCGCCCCCGTGGGGCTTTAAATTTTTAACTTCTCTTTTTGTCCGTTCGCGCCGCGGACTTATTATCAATAGTGGCTTCCCCAGGTCTTCAAACACAAAACAACCCCCGCCCAAACAAAGGACGAGGGTTGTGTATTTTTATAGGTTTTCAGCGCGTACCGGGTGGGAAACCAGGCTACACAAAACTTTGCATCGCACCGCGCCACAGGCGCAAACGTAACGAGCGAGCGCGGGCGTAAAGGCCCCGCGGAAGTTCCGGAGACCCGGAAACTTGATGGTACACAGTGAAGCTTTTTGCCAAGCTTTTTCTCGAAAAAGCGGGGGGTTGAAATCTAAGGCGGAATATGATAAAATAACATATGCTCACGGCCAGGCTGTGGGCAACCAGGTCGGACAGCGCCTTGCTGCGCGGTTCGGCATACGGATGCGGGCCCTGTACGACTGGGCCGCTGTGAACCAGGTCAGGTGGGGAACCAAGCAGCCTTAAGCGGCGTGCACGGTGCGTTTCAGCCAGCCTGCATTCGTATGCCGAGCTTCGCAAGGCGGGGGAACCTCCCCCGCAGCGCTGTCCGCTTTTTTTATTATCCGTACCGTTCGGGAGGTGTGGGAATGTATCGTGCGCTGTACCGCAAATGGCGGCCCCAGCGGTTCGAGGACGTGGTGGGCCAGCGCGCCATCGTGGCCGCGCTGAAAAATCAGGTAGCTTCCGGCCGCGTGGGCCACGCGTACCTGTTCACCGGCGTCCGCGGCACCGGCAAAACCACCTGTGCCAAGATCTTCGCCAAAGCCGTCAACTGCCTCAACCCCCAGGGCGGCGACCCCTGCTGTCAGTGTGCGGTCTGCCGCGGCATCGACGGCGGCAGCATCCTGGACGTGGTGGAAATGGATGCCGCCTCCAACAACGGCGTGGACGATATCCGGGACCTGCGGGACGAAACCGCCTACACCCCCAGCAGCTGTACTTATAAGGTATACATCATCGACGAGGTGCACATGCTGTCCACGGCGGCGTTCAACGCCCTGCTGAAAACCCTGGAAGAACCCCCCGCCCACGTCATCTTTATTCTGGCCACCACCGAGATCCAGAAGGTGCCCGCCACCATCCGGTCCCGGTGCCAGCGGTATGACTTCACCCGCATCAGCCCCGAGGACATTGCGGGCCGGGTGGCCCAGGTGGCCGCCGCCGAACAGTTGTCCCTCACCGACAAGGCCGCCGCCCTCATCGCCCGTCTGGCCGACGGCGCATTGCGGGATGCCTTGTCCATCCTGGACACCTGCGCCGGCGTCACCGCCGACATCGACGAAAACGTGGTGCGCCGGATGGCGGGCGTCACCGACCGGAGCTATCTGTTCCGGATCTCGCAGGCGGTGTCCGCCCGGGACGCCGCCGCGGCCCTGGCCGAGCTGGCCGCCCTGCGCCAGCAGTCGGTGGACGTCAAGCGCCTCACCGAGGAACTCATCGCCCACTACCGCAGCCTGATGCTGGCCGCCCTGCCGGGAGGCCAGGAACTGCTGAGCGGCGTCTCCCCCGACGAGGAAGCCCTCTATCTGGAACAGGGCCCCGCTTTGGGCCGGCGGGAGGCGGTGCGGGCCATTCGGGCGCTGGGCGTGGCGCTGGAACACATGGCCCGGGGCAGCGACCAGCGCATCGAGCTGGAACTGGCCCTGTTCAGCCTCACCGAACCCGCCCAGACCCAGCAGGCCGCCGCGATTCCGGCTGCGGCTGCCGCCCAGCCGGCGCGTCAGGCCGTTCCGGCGGCCTCTCAGCCCGTCCGGCAGGAAACCACCGTCCGGCCCTTTGCGTCGGCGCCGGTCTCCCCTGCCCCCGCCGCATCCACAGCCGCTCCCGCGGCCCAGTCTGCACAGGATCTGCCCCCCTGGGAGGAACCCGCCGCACCGGCGGCGGCCCCCGCGGCGCAGTCCGCACAGGACCTGCCGCCTTGGGAAGAGCCCGCCGCACCGGCGGCGGCTCCCGCGGCGCAGTCCGCACAGGACCTGCCGCCCTGGGAGGAACCTGCCGCACCGGCGGCACAGTCTGCACAGGATTTGCCCCCTTGGGAAGAACCCGCCGCACCGGCGGCGGCCCCCGCGGCGCAGTCTGCACAGGATTTGCCGCCCTGGGAGGAGGAAGCCCCGCCCGAAGAACCGGCGCCCCCGGCCTCCTGGCCCGAGACGCCCCCCGAGGAACCCGCCGCCCAGCCGGTGTATGCCGCCGATCCCCAGCTGGACAAGCCCCGCCGTGCGGCCGCAGACGGGGTCAACCCCTATCCCCAGTGGGCCGAGGTGGTGAACCGCATCCAGCAGACCGACCCCATGCTGTACGGCTACCTGAAGAAGTCCAGGGCCTATTTCGACGGGGTGCGGGTGCTGATCGACGGCGGCAAGACCTTCCGGGATTTCATCCGGGTGAACAAGGGCAGCCAGCGGCTGATTAAGAAACTGATTGCCGAAGTATCGGGCATTGCGGTGCCCATCGGGCCCTACGAGCCCGAGAAAACCGCAGCCCGTCAAAAGACCACCGCCGAGGACTCCCTGCACAAGCTGGAAGCTCTGGGCCTGGAGGTAACCATCGAGGACAACGCCCGCAAGCGGCGGTCCTGACATCACAACCACAACGGAGGAATTTTGCCATGAAAGCAAGAATGCCCGGCGGCTATGGCCGTCCCGATATGAACAGCCTGATGCGTCAGGCCCAGAAGATGCAGAGCGACATGCAGGCCAAGCAGGCCGAGCTGGAGCAGACCGAATACACCGCCAGCGCCCCCGGCGAGATGGTGACGGTGACCATGAACGGCAAGCATCAGGTGGTGAATGTGACCATCAAGCCGGAGGCCGTGGACCCCGACGACATCGAGATGCTGCAGGATCTGGTGGCCGCCGCCGTGAATGCGGTGGTGGAGACGGTGGATCAGGCTGCCGCCGCCGAGATGGGCAAGCTGACCGGCGGTCTGAACATCCCCGGCCTGGGCCTGTAAGGGAGGGCCGGCATGAGCAACACCGCCGCGCCGCTGGAAGTGCTGATTGACGAGCTGAAGCGGCTGCCGGGCCTGGGGGACAAGAGCGCCACCCGCCTGGCGTACCAGCTGATGAACCTGTCGTCGGAACAGACCGACCGCCTGGTGCAGGCCATCCGCGGGGTGCACACCAAGCTGAACCGGTGCCGCCAGTGCCAGAACTATACCGAGGGGGACCTGTGCCCCATTTGTTCCGACCCCAAGCGGGATCATTCGGTGATCTGCGTGGTGGAGACGGCCCGGGACGTCCAGGCCATCGAGCGGACCCGGGAATACCGGGGCCTGTACCATGTGCTGTACGGCCTCATCAGCCCGGTGAAGGGCATCGGGCCCGAAAATTTGACCATCCGGGAACTGGTGAACCGGATGTCGGACACCACCGTCAAGGAGGTCATCATGGGCCTGCCCCCCAGCGTGGAGGGCGACGCCACTTCCATCTATCTGGCCCGCACCCTCAAGCCTCTGGGTGTGCGCACCACCCGTCTGGCGTCGGGCGTGCCGGTGGGCTCCAAGCTGGAGCAGGCCGACCGCCAGACCATTTTCCGCGCCCTGGAGGGCCGCCACGAGCTGTAAGCTTGTGTCATTGACTGTATTTTCCTGCCCGCCGCGGGGCATCCTGTTTTGGGGTGTTCCTGCCGGCGGGCGGGTTTTTGTTTAAGCGGAACCCCTGCGGCCTGTGGCCGCGCCCCCATGGGGCTCGAAGTATTTAACTTCCCCTTCTCCTGCGGGTTGCTTCTACTTCATCCACTGGACGCGCCGGGCCAAAGCTGCCCCGGACTCACAGGGCCACAGGCCGGGAGGCTGATCAAGAGGGTGTCCATGCTTGACGCATCAAATCAGGTTTTGAACCCGTTTGCATCGTACCGCGCCACAGGCGCAAACGTAACGAGCGAGCTTTAGCGTAACGGCCCTGTGGAAGTTTCGGAGACCCGCAAACTTCATGGTACACATTGAAAAGCTTTTTGGTTCCTTTTTCTCGAAAAAGGAACTTGCACTTTTGCGTAATTGTGGTACAATAATTTACACGCCCCAGCCGGGGGCGGTTTCCCATTTCATCGAGAAAGGAGGCGCGCTGGATGCCCGCCAAGGAAAAACCGGCCACCAAAACCATCGCCACCAACCGGGAAGCGCGCCACGAATACTTTGTGATGGAAGCGCTGGAAACCGGCATCGAGCTGAAAGGCACCGAGGTCAAGAGCCTGCGTGCCGGCGGCGTCAACCTGAAAGACAGCTGGGTGGACATTGACGGCGGCGAACTGATCGTCAAGGGCATGCACATCACGCCCTACGACCACGGCAACATCTTCAACGCCGATCCCCGCCGTGAACGGCGGCTCTTGGCCCACAAGAGCGAGATTCGCCGTCTGGGCCAGCAGTGCAAGCTGCAGGGCTACACCCTGATTCCCCTGTCGCTGTACTTCAAGCACGGCCGGGTCAAGCTGGAACTGGGCCTGTGCAAGGGCAAAAAACTCTACGACAAGCGGGCCGATGCCGCCCAGCGGGACGCCAAGCGTTCCATCGACCGGGCCCTCAAGTCCAACGGCCGCCTGTACTGAGTCCGCCGGGCCCTCCGGGCCCATGGCCGGAAACCAGCCGGTTTCCGATTCTTCGCATCACTTTTACCGGGCAGCAATGCCCCTCCGCATTCACCTTCCCCGCGCTTTCGGGCGCGTATCATGGGGGCGTAAAGGTTTCGACGGGGGGAGTGAGGCCTGGGCAGCGGGTAGCAGCGGGGGACCTGCTCTAAAATCCTCCAAAACAATAACTGACAACAACAAGTATCAGTTGCTCGCAGCCTGAGTGCTGCGCGTTCCGCCCACTCTTGTGTCGTGTGGGGCCGGGGCGTCCTTTAGACACAGCACGTGAACGGACCTAAGCTTTGCGGACCGTCATGAACTCATGAAGCTACTGAAGCGTTAGCCTGGCGACCGGCGTGACGCGGAGGGAATGTCGTTGATCGCCTGCACCCGGAGATACTCACGCTGAACTCCTTTCGGACATGGGTTCGACTCCCATCGCCTCCACCAGATGGACATTACACGAACACCTACTTTTTCAAAGGCGGCTTTGCCGTAAGGGTGTGGCTGTGATGTCAATAAAAATCAAGGGTCAAGGTACCTAATACCTTGACCCTTGATTTTTATATACAATTATTTTGACAATTTCATCTCAACTCCGACAAACTCAACTTTCCATTCTGCGCTTCTGTATGCTTCTTCTACCGTTAAAAGATGGAAAACACCAAGCGGTAAACTGTTTTCTTTATTACGTCAACACTATATTACACCCCCATTAAAACCCCCACATTTTGACACAACCCTCACACTGCTGCCGCATAGAATATGCTAATCTTATTAACCCTTTGTTCCTAATAAGCGTCACCTCTGTGTATTTTATTTCCAGCAACAGCCCCATTTTCTTTCATTTTCTTTTCTCTATGTCTTGTTTTTTTTACATCTTTATTATATAATTAACTTAAAGCATATGAATCATGATTTTCTTGAGGTATCAAAAATGTTTTCGCAATTAATTAGGGAAACACAGTCTAATCCTCGTAACGCATTTCCAGAGGAAACGGCTAATAAGATTCTGCAGATTATAAAATACAGCGAAAAAAACTCTTCAGCTGTTCCTATTATCGATATTGCAAAAAGCATGGGCTTTTTTGTAAATATTACAGATAATCTTCCAAATAATGATAGCGGTTTTATTATTATTTCTCCGGAACTCAAAGAACATTTTTATTCCAACAAAGGGATCGTAGTAAGCAATAAAATCAAATATGGCAAAGCTCGATTTGTAATTGCTCACGAAATAGGACACTATCTTTTTGATTTCAACGAGCAGACAGAAGCCCAGTTTTCTCACATATTTAAAGAACATTATAACAAAGAATCCCAACATGATCCTAATGAACTTAGAGTAAATCAATTTGCTGCGTGTTTGCTTATGCCTAGATCCGCTTTTTCTGAATCTTTTGAAAAATTGAAATCCAATCCTGATCTTTCACTTGCCGATATTATTTCCACTTTGGCGGAACAGTTTGCGGTAACCCCAAAAGCAGCTACCGCTCGAATTCAAGAACTCGGATTGAAGGTGGTCTAATGGATACCTCTTCAGCAAATAAAAGTTCACAGGAAAAGCAGACAAAGAAATTGACTGACTTGCTTCTCCAACAAACACCCCAAGATATAAACGAGCAAACTTTTCGAGATCGTTTTCGTGAAGATGCCCGAAAGAATTGGATGGCCAATTCGGAACAGTATCGAAACCTATTGACCACATACGTAAACAATATCGACGACAACTTAAAATCAAAACGATGTCAAAAGAAAGTCTTTTTTTGGCTCTCAGTGTTAATTTTATTGGGTGTGACAGGAGCTATTATTTACATTATATATCAAATTTCGATATCTCCGCCAGATATTATAGTGTTATTACTCCAAGTAGTTACTGCTTTGACAGCCTTTCTCACTCCATTGCTGGTTCTTCCAAAAACAATTGTAAACTATCTATTTACCACCAAAGATGAAGAATATATGATACAAATAATTGAACAAATCATTCGACATGACGACAGTTCTCTTGAGAAATGAACTGTTATTCTATTAAGCCAAGAATCTAGGGACTAAGATACGATGTATCTTGGTCTTTGTTTTTATTCACTATTTCCACACTTTGAATAGGCTGCAGTAGTATTAAGTTTTTTTCGGGAGGATGCGTTGCTGAACGCGGATAGTTACTTACTTGTCGGCGCTGCGGTATACCTTCAGATTGGCATCCGCCTTGATGGCCGCCGGGGTGAATCTGTTGTTCTTCCACCAGGCGGCGAGGGACGCGGCCACGGTGAGGCCCGAGGTCACCAGCTGTTCCAGCTGGCTGTCCTCAATGGGCAGCACCGGCTTGCCGGCGGCCGACAGCAGCTGATTGGTCAGGGCCAGGGCCAGACAGGCGGTGCGGGCAATGGTACCAATGGAAATTTCGTTCATGGTGTGCTCCTTTCTTCAGGTGAGGTTTTCCAGTTTATTTTCCAGGTCGCCGATCCGATGATCTGCGACCTTCATTTTTTCTTCCAACACCGGTACCCGCTGGGCAAAATGGTTGTGTTCCCGGACTTCGCGGGTTAATTCCTCCAGCTTGGTGTCGGTGACAGCCTGGCTCTTGCTGTTGGCGATCAGGACGCCGATCAGAGTCACTGCACCGGACACGGCAGCCGCGATGATGCTTTCCACCGGCATCACCCCCGCAGCTGGGTCAGGCCGGCACGGGCGATGATGGTCGGGTAGTCCTTGTAGGCGTGGGAGATGTCCACGCTGCCAGCGATGCCGTCCAGCCGCCCTGTGCTGGTGTACTGCCACATCCCATGCTTCCGGGTGGGGCGCTTGCTGCGGTAGTCGGCGATCCAGAGGTCATAGGCCGCCAGGCGGTCCATGGAAAGTTCGGTCTGGCTGTAATAGGTGTAGGTGTACACCATGGCGTACAGCCCCCAGCTCTCGATGGCGTCCGCTGCGGCGATCACCAGATCGGTGAGGGCGTCGGCGGAGAGAGGCTTCAGCTTGTTGTCCTCCACGTCCACCGCCACCGGCAGTTCCAAACTCTTGCCGGTCAGGGCCTCGTGGAGCTTGTCCAGCTCGGCCTGGACGGTGGCAGCGTCCTGGGCGTAGGTGTAGTAGTACACCCCTACCGGGATGCCCAGCCGCTTGCAGGCGGCGTAGTTCGATTCAAACATGGGGTCGATGTAGATGCCGCCGAAACTCTTGTTGGTGCTCACCGTTTTCAGCATGGCGCCGCCGATCTTCCCTGCCAGCTTGTCCCAGTCGATCGTCCCCTGATAGCGGCTCACGTCAATGATGTCTTTCATGGTCATTCCCCTTTCCCTCAACGGATCAGTGTATAATGCGGTTTTTCCTCGCCGAACCAGCGCCACCGCAGCCAGTCATCCAGGACGGCGACTGCCATGGCCACCAAAACCCAGAACAAACTGAACGGCAGGCAAATCTGGCCCAGCAGGTTGCAGGGCAGGTCCGAATAATCCCAGACGCCCCAGCCCAGCCAGAGGTTCACCACGCAGCCGGTGACGAACTCCAGGGGCGTGACGATGGCCGCCGAGCCCATCACCCCCTGGAGCACCAGGGGCATCTCCCAGGGGATGCCCTCATTCAGCAGGCCGATCAGGACAAAGCAGACCCCGCCCAGGAGGGCCATGGTCCAATGGCTGCGGCCCCGCCACAGCAGCTCCAGGATGACATACAGACAGCCCCCGCACACTGAACCGCCCCATATTGTGCGGACAGTACAAAAAAGAAGTCTGCAAGGGGTAGAACAAGCGAATCAAAGACTGGCCTGGCGAAGCGAGAGCGGAGCCAGGCCAGTCTTTGTCTGGAGCCGCTCGTGGTTATAGAAGTGGATGTACTCGT
>NZ_NFKB01000066.1:0-13273 GCF_002160175.1 Faecalibacterium sp. An192 | reverse complement strand
ATCCTTCGCGGCTGGCAGACCGTACTTACGCGACGTGACGCGTGGCTAGTATTCTAGGGCTATGCCCGCATATGAAAAACCCCCGGCTATGCCGGGGGATATTTATTGTTATTCAAAACAACTGCGCAGCCCTACATGGAGAACTACCTGCTTGACCCCAGGTGCCAGATTTCCAATAACCTTGCTGAGAACGCCATCCGTCCCTTTACTGTGGGACGCAAGAACTGGCTGTTCAGTGACACCGTGAAAGGAGCCAAAGCCAGTGCCGTGATCTACAGCCTGGTGGAAACAGCCGGTGCCAATGGTCTTTCTGAGCGGGGATACCTGCACATTGTACTGTCCAACCTTCCCTCCATGGACTTCCGCCAGCATCCGGAGCTGCTCAAGGATCTGATGCCCTGGAGCGACTACATGCGCAGTTGTTTTGAATAACAAAAAAGGACCAGCTTTAGCTGGTCCTTTTTCTATTGTCAAGTACACTGTTTTGTGAGGCGCTTACGATCAGGTAGCTCTTTTTTAGAATCAAATGCGTATCAAAATTGCAGCGCCAAAATAGCTCCACAATAGAGAGTCTCGCACAAATTCAGACGATTTTGCGTTTGAAAATAAGTTTATGCAATTACTCCATCTCGCTCCAAAGCCAGCCAGCTTAAACAAATTTGATTAAGTTATATTGTTGGAGGTATTTGGATTCTTTTCATTATTCTATGAGTGGACGCTACCTGCTTTTGGTTGCCAATCTGTTGCCAGCCAAACATCTGCAGGAATCTTATTTGTATTATACCTGAAATCCAGGATAAATTCAATCCAGCGACTGATTTCCCTAAATTCTTCCATATCCTTTGTATTATAATAAGGTGAACCACAGTTACCCACAATGGATCTTAGGATAAAGGAGGATCTGTCAATGAGAAAAAAGAGCAACCTGCCGGACAACCTGTACCACTTCACCAGCCTCATCAAATATCGGATCATTCTCGAGTCTGGCAAGCTTGCCCTGACTCCTTCCAATCTGAAATTTGATCCTGAGACATTCCATTACGAGCCCATCTACTTCCGGGAACAGGAAATCGGAATGCAGGCGGTGGACAAGTACAAAGACCACCATCCGGTTGTATGGCTCACCGCCAACGACCAGGTGACGGCTCAAAACACTGGCCTGTCCGATGACAAACTGATGTGCCGGATCAATATCAAGACGGACGGACGATTCTGGAGATATCTCCGGTGGCGTGACTTCTGCGACAAATATCACGCTGACCGTTTTGCAACGGCTGCACTCAAACAGTCAGCTTCCGATCACGCAAACTGGTACATCTGTGAATCGGAGATTCCGCTGGCCGACTTCGCCAAGGTTGAATTTCTGGACCAGGACGGACTTTACAAGGAAGCGCATCAGATTCCCGGATTCTCACTTGAGGATGTGGCGCCGGAGCTGTTCGTATAAGTACTTTACTATATAGATAGATTTAAAGTTCTCTTGACAACGATCTCCCACGCGCGGAGCATAGGAGATCGTCACTTTATTTTCGATTGTATAGCTCATTTAACTTTATCGCCACAGATTTTTATCTCAAGCGCTGAGAGCATCTTTCGGATAAATACAATATTACTAGCAATGTATACTGTTTCGTCGTCCATTCGCTGCACATCAAAATTTTGTAACAATTCAAAAGATTCGCTGGCAATTTGATCTTTTGATAACAATTCTATAATATCTTTGTCTTTAAATTTCAGATCATCCAATTCATGCGCTAACTTATTTCTCATATTAATTACTCGAATCACACAGTCGTAAAACGGAAATACTGTTGTCTCGTGCTGAATTGATGTAATTGTAAAATTAAATGCATCTAAGCAAGGATGATTTTTAAAAATACGAATGATTTGATTAATAGAAAGATTTTTGAAAGACGATCTTTCTTCAAACTTGATGCAATCCAATCTCACACAATGAGCTTCATACTCGATATAACTTCCAATTTTACCCCCATAATAAAAATATAGTTGGTGTAAAATCTCCGAAGGTAAAGTTGGTATATTACTTTCAAAAACATTTCGAATCATGTGTTCAAGCTCATTATATTTTTTAAGAAATTCAAACACAATTATAGATTTTAGTTGAAGTGATATTGTTTTTGTATCTATTCCTTGGATGCCATCCATCTTAGCCCACCATTACCAATTGTTTTATCCGACAAAGCCTTTCATTGACATTACTAGTCGTTGCTGGTGATTTCTTTAGAGTATCCATTATCTTTTTATCATTAAATACTTGTTCAGCTTTTTGAAAAAACTTTGCTTCATCTAATTGTAATGCAAATGGCATTAGCGTATCAATCACATAATCTGCATTCGGAACTCTACCAAATTTTTTTCGAAGTTGAAGCGTCCGTGTAAGCAACACTATTAGATTATCCTTTTCAATATTTGCACTTCCCTTTTGGATCTCTTGCAGAACATTATTTATCATGTCGCGCGGTCTTGAGTTGTATCCGGTGACTATTCCTTGTTTCAAATCAGAGCGCAAATAAAACGCAAGCGACCTATAGAGCCGCCCATAATCTTCATATCTTTTGATATCATTTTCAGTAAAAATAGACTCGTAATAGTCTTTGTTTTCTTTGAGTTGCTGATTCACAAATTCTGTAATTTGAGCCGTAACTTCAGATTTATAAATTGCTCTTCTAATTTCATTTACTTTTAATTTTTCAGCTCCACGATTTAGGCGAGCAAAAATATCATATTTTGTAAATTCAGGTGAATTTGCAGTGATAACATAGATATCAAGAATGGATGATAGCATCTCAGACGTCTTTTCTGTTTCAATTTCTCGAATTTCAGGAAAAGTTTTCCCTCCAAAAATATCTGCATAATATTCTAAGTTTCGTTCTTTTAAGCAGAGTGTTCCTTTTATAAATTCCCATATTGCTGTTAAGCGCTGTTTACCATCTACTACTTCATATTTTGTTTCTTCCAAAATATCCTTTCCTGGTATTTCCACCACATAAATTGGTGGAATCATTATCTCCATATATAAAGATTCAATAAACGCCGTTTGTTTATCAACATTCCAAATAGCGCGTCGCTGGTAATCTGGATCAAGTATTAATTTTTTGTCTCTTATCTTTTGATAAATCTCAAATATTGACCATGTCTGACGAACAATCTTAGTTTTCTCTAAGAGTGCTCTCTTTTTTTCAAATTCATTTTTGACAGGTTCTTTTTGATCCTCTGCAATTTCAGTATTCTCTGCTAACTGAAGAGTTTCATCTTCTTGTTGTTCAATTTTTTCATATTCTGAGCTTAAGTCTTTAACTGTTTCCATGTATAACGCCTCCAATCATTTTTTATCATTATATGGCAATAACATAATAAAATTTCTCATATAATCCCAATCCGGAACATATTTATCATTCTGGATTTTTGCTGGCAACCGAATTGTTGATTTGACCATTCTTTCTGGTCTCCATTTCCTTCCGTATGCCCATCGATATTTATCCATTTCAATGATAGTTGCAACAAATAGTGCACTATACATATCAAAACGTCCATTTAGAATATAGAGCGGATTGACATCATGGCTACATGTAAATGGAATTGGCTGGTAAAAAGCACATCCAACAGATCCATTATTGGTTACACATACTGCATCGCCGGCAAACATCTTTTCTTCAAGAGAAACATTATTTTCATCTCCTGTCTTTGATGCAGCTTCAATATCTTCAATCGAATAATACTCTGTAACTCCATTACAACGTTCTGTCGCACCTAAAAACGGAATTTCTCCATCGTAATTATGATCGGGTTTTTTGTTATAAAATCCTTTTTTTACATCAAAAATATCAGAATATACGAATTCCTTCCAGCTTTTAGTATCAATTAATTTTTTTAGGGACTCTTTATTTGTCAGCAAGAAATTGAAGTAATCCATAACATATTGTGACGAAGAAGCAAATTTTTCATCAAACAATTTCCCAATGCTGACTAAATACGAAAAATACCCGTTAATTGTATTTACAAAGTTAGAGACCGTCAGCGTTGAATAGTCTGTTTCCATATACGCTTCACAGACCCATTCATCCAATATTCCAACCTTACTGGTTGCGGATAGGCCTGGCTTTTCTCGGCGATTTTTATACAGATCAATCCACTCTTGTTCAATGCTAACCCATTTGCTTTTTTGTGTATTTGAGTCAATTTGTTCAATTCGTCCGATATTCTTTTTCTTTTTAAATCCATCATCCTTATAATATCCAAAGAATGTATTTGGAGTAGCTATATCTGAATGTTTTTTTCCAATTTTGAATACCATGCAGCAAGTCTGTACTGTTGCCCCTGGATGAAAAATATCATTAGGTAACGTAAATACTGCGTCCAAGGTATTTTCAGCCAAGATTTGCTCTTTAATTTCCTTAATCACTCCTTTAGTACCGATCGCACACGCTACAGGTAATAAAGCAGCCAAAATTGCTTGCTGATTTATAGAGTTTAACACGTCCATAACATATTTTACAAAGTATAATCCTTTTGAAGGATCTTCCTTTTTATCTTTTGGCCATGTTGAGACGTAACTCTCAGGAAGATGAATTCTTTGCCCATTATACGGCGGATTCATTAAAATAATATTTGGCTTTGCTTCCTTAATCCAATCTGCCAAAGCAAAACAACTTCCTTGACGAATATTTGAATTTCCATCAGAATGGATCAACATATTAGTTGTTGCTAGACCGTAAATATTTTCATCAAATTCAATTCCGTATATTTGCTTCTTTTTTACTTTTTCTTGCTCACTTGCCGTTGCACAATCATCTAGAGCCTGTGTCATCGCCCGAACCAAAAAAGAGCCACTTCCACAGCATGGATCAAGAACCACGGAATGCTTGTTAACACCTGTTATTTTGGCCATAAAATCTGTAATATGATCAGGTGTAAATGCTTGATTCTTATCTGATTTTCCAACATATTTATTAAATGTAACAAAGAATAAATTCAGCAAATCCTGTCCAGATGTACTCTTATCATTAATAAAAGGTAAAATATTATCCTCAATAAATTTTAATATTTCTCTGAAAGCTATAATATCAAGATGTCGGATATATTGCCCACCTAGAACATTCCGATTAAGTAGCGATAATTTCTCTGCTTTATTCAGATCCGAATTTAATAATTCCTCAAGTACTTCTTTAATTCGTGCTCTTATCTGTGCTGCTGATAAAGAAGGCGTCGAATAATCCAATCCGTTCTTTAGTGCCAGTAAGCATGTCCCAACAAATTGGCTTCTTAGCTTTTCAGGGATACTATACCGATGCAGTATCTCATTAAGCCTATATGTATTTTGCATCACCTTTTCTTTATTGTTGATTTTTGATGTGTAAAAATCAACATATTCGTCCATCGTTCGTAGAGCCGTTTCTTTAGGCATATAATCTCCATCCGAAACTACTCCCCGCCATACTTTTATATGGTCATTAATTGTATTTGCTAAAATTGCAATTATTTTGTTTCCAGTAAGAGCTTTTTCATATTCAACATATGCCGATAATTGTTCCTCATCACTTTTTGAAAAATTCTGCTTTGTTTCTATAAGAACAGAAATATTCCCTTTTACAAAACGAATATCAATTTTTTCAAATGTACGTCCATTACTATTACGAATCGGCCTAAAATCCAGTGCTTGAGACGAAAAAGCCTTTGGATAGCTATATTCGTCATTTTCAATATTACTTGTCAAATATTCTCTTCCAACAGTGCGAATCATGTCTGTTCTAATCACATTACCATCCCTTCAATATACAAAGCAATTAGCTCCAATTAATACTATTTACCATACCTAATTTCTCTAAGCATTTGGTTCATACTTAATAACTTAACAGCCTCTAATTACCTCACAACTAGCCAGAGCCTTTACAACCTTTCATTTTTTATTATTATAGCTCATTGATTATGCTTGCGTCAATAATTCTAGGTTCTCTATTCTTATAAGTTTTGGTTATTGTTACAAGACAATACTACTCACCTTAATACCTCCATCATTTTCCAGTTTTTTTGCGTATTCTTGTAATTTATACGCATTGCTTCCTAGCTGCCAGGCGTAGGCAATCAGGTAATCCACATGATCTACAACGTATCGGTTTGCCGCCACAATAGCCGCCTTATAGGGCACTTTCTCCATACCAGGAGGATAGAACAAACTGTCAAAGCCCTCCGGCTTCTGGATGGGCCTCTTTGCTGGATGATAAGGAAGCAGCAGCGTCAGTTCCACTTCCGGGTGCCGAGCCTTTGACTCCTTCACTGCCCTGGCAGCAAGGCTGTCAAACCTGCCATAGTGTCCTACGATAAATTCCCCTACCCCAAATTCTGTGATATGGCGCTCCACTTCAGCCAACAATGCCGGGTAAATAGTATCCGGGGCATCTCTATGGCCAATGAAAAAGCAGGTCTTCTTCATAGTCCGCCCTCCTTTTATAGTTGTGTGACTCGTTAAAATTATACGATACAAATGATTAACTTGCAACGAATTGTAAAAGTATAATTTACGAAGAACACAATTAAAGGGGTGACTCAGGTGAAGGACATTCTTTCTGTTATCACCGCATATCGAGAAGAACGCGGCTGGACCGAATACCAGCTTGCAGAGCGTTCCGGTCTCCCACAGTCAACTATTTCTTCCTGGTATCGGAAAAATATGATTCCCACCATCCACTCCCTGGAAAAGATTTGTACTGCTTTTGGAATCACTCTTTCCCAGCTGTTTGCCGAGGAAGATGATCCCGTTGCTTTAACGGATTCGCAGAAAAAGCTTTTGGAATGCTGGGCCAGGTTGACCGAGGAGCAGCAGGCTGTGGTGTTTGCCCTAATTGAAAAGATGTAATCAGGTCCCTTGTGTATCGGTGAAGCTGTCAAAGAGCGGATTCTGGAGCTATGCCGGGAGAAGAATATCTTCATCAACAAGCTAAGCACCATGAGCGGTGTCACCCAATCCACCGTGAACAATATTGTCAGTGGCCGCAATCGGAGCGCCACCATTTCCACCATCAAAAAGCTTTGTGATGGCCTGGGAATTACTATCGAGCAATTCTTTGATTCTGACCTGTTCCAGGATCTGGATCAGGAACTCCAGTAAAATAAAAAAGCCCGCCTGCACCCGCACATAAGCTGTACGGATACAGGCGGTTTATCATTTTATACGGTGTTCTTTTCTAGATTTTCTCCTTCTGAGGCTTGGCTTTGGGGCATTCAAAAAGATGCCAGAGTTTGTTCCTTTCAATCTCTGCTTCATAGCTCTGGAGCTTCCTTTTCAGGGCTGTATTTTCCTGTTCAAGGCCTACTGCGCTCAACTGACGCCGGACTGATTTATACTCCTGTAATTCTGCATTCAAAGTGGCCACTTTGGTTTTCAGTTCCCCGATCAGCTTATTGGCGGCATCCAAAGCTTTCTTTAAACTGACCGCCTTATGCTCCTGGGTACAGTACTTCTTGGCAGCGCCTGAAAGAGCTTCATATTCTGAGCGCTCCAAAATCACCTTGGAAGAAAACGGAACTGGCCGCGCTTCGATCTGCTCCACTTTCTGGATCTCCACCTGCTGCCGCTGGACTTTCTCCAGCTTCTTTTCCAGAGAGGCAGCCTGCTGCGCTTTCTCCTGGGTCTGTTCAGTTAGGGCTGCCAGCCTTTCCTGCTCCTTCTGAACCTTAAACTGAGTCACGGTCAAATGCTCCTCCGAGCTGCCACGTTCCCCTCGTTCAATATCGGTATACCCCGCTTCCTGCATATACCGGTAGAAGTCATCCTGAAGAACGCTGTAGGATTTCTTGAGGATTGGTTTCCCCTTCTCGGTCCTCAATGGCTCTCCGGTGGTTTCGTCCAAGACAGGTTTGGAGGCCCACTTCTTGCTCATACTGACCTGCATGATGCTCTCCTTCACCTTTCCCACCAGGAACTTATCTTTGCAGCGTTTGGTCCAAAGGATTTGCTTTTCTACCACCGGCACATACACCACATGGAGGTGGTAGTGGTAGACATCCTGACCCAAGGCATCCGACATGGCCCGGTTTCGTTCATCGGCGTGCATGACTGCAGACAGGATATACTGTTCCCCTCCCACAATCTTGATGGCAGCCTGATAGGCAGCCTCGTAAAATTCCTTGGCAAACTCATACCCGCCCCGGTTGAAGAAGTAAGCAGAGTTCACATCAAAGACCAGTTCTCCATACCGGAAGGCGTCCTCCTTGAGGCTGCGGGTGGAGATGACGCCGGCTGCCTCCATTTGCTCAAACTGTTCCAGATAGCTGCCATCCGGCTTCTTGAAGTGGACGTTCAGGTGGGAGAGTTCCGGGACAATATCTGGGTTGACGTAGGAGTCCTTCTCGCGCTCGTTGTGCTGCTGGGCATTTTTCAATTTCTGTGTGGTCAATCTCATATTTCTCGCGCTGGTACGGTCGATACCGTCGCCTCTTGCCATAGCGCTCCTTTCTCGCCCACTGGGCGGCAGATACGGGGTGGCCCGGGAGATGCACTTCTGCGGAAGTGTAATAACCCACTATGACACTTTCAGCCAGAGGCTGTAAAGTGCCGTGGGCTCTCCGAGGGGGATTGCGGCTCCTGCGGGAGCCGCTCTGGTCTGCGGTCAAATAAGGAATCCCGCAGAGCAGTCAGGGCCATCGGCCCTGTGCAGACTCGCCTCCCGATGGTGTGCTCATTCTGCAATCTGTGACGGTTGTGACGATGGTGACGGTACTTTATACACCCCTTTCAGGCATCGTCACAACCGTCACCATCGTCACGTCTGGGCGGCTGCCAAGGCTAAACTGATCCGGCTGCCATTCCGGCCATGGGTATTTTCATACCGGATATTGAAGTCATTGAACAGCTTGGATGCCCGGACATTCAGCCGTTTGGTCAGGGCATTTGCCTGGAGCTCCAGCCCTAGTGCCGCGATCAGCTCGGTAGCACTTCCCTGCCAGGTGGGAGCCTCTGCCGTGAGCAGAGCCGCCACCTTTTCCAGAAGCGGGTCCGGTGGCTCCTTCCAAAGTTCTTTCTCTGCGTGGTCAAACTCCCAGATTAACCGTTCTTCATCCCGTACCAGGTACACCCGCTGGTCCGGCTGATCACGTCCAACCACATCCAGCGTGGCCGTTCCCTTGGTTCGTTTTTCCTTTTGGAGTACAAAGGCACCGTCCGCACAGCCCAGCAGACCCGTGGTGCCGGAGATCATATCAAATTTATCCCCCGCCGGGGTTTTCCGGGTATGATGGACAATCAGCAGGCAGATGCCATGCTTGTCCGCGAACTGTTTGAGGCTCCCGATGATCTGATAATCCTCCGAGTAGCTATAGCCGTCTCCAGCCGCTTCCCGGACTTTCTGCAAGGTGTCAATGATGACCAACCGGGTATCTGGATGCTCCTTGATGAAATACTCCAGCTGTTCATCCAAGCCGTTTCCCAGCTGTTTGGCATCGGTGGCGAAATGAAGCCGGTCGGTCCCTTCTACCCCGAACATTCGGAACATCCGTTCCTGTAGTCTACGGTGATCACCTTCCAGAGCCAAATACAAGACTGTTCCCGGATTGACCTTATATTCCCACAGATCCTGCCCAGTGCTGACATGGTAGGCAATCTGTGCCACCAGGAAGGATTTGCCGACCTTGGGAGCACCAGCAAAGAGATAAGTCCCCGTATACAGCAGCCCTTCGATGACCGGAGGCTTGCTCTGATAAGCCGTGTCAAACAGGGTCTGCAAGGTAACGGTGGGAAGATATTCCGGAGCCATCATCTTCTGCCGCAGACGTGCCCGCTCTCGCATGCTCAGCTTTGATTTTTCATCGGTTTCATTGATTTTTTCGTCCGAAACTGGTATACTTTCTACTGTAGAGTTTAGATTGGACTGCCCTTCATCTGCGCCAACAGATGAGCCCTGGGCAGTCTTTTCTTTTGCGTCAATTTCCATAGGCAGATTCCTCCTTCATTCCGTCCAGAATGACAGCGATCATCTGGATGACTTCCAGCAGTTCCTGGTCCATTTTTTCTCCGGCTTCGATCCGCCGGAGTTCTTCCCAAACAGCCGCCAGCTGCTCCCGCAATGCCTTGAATACCCGGGGATTTCCCTGGACGATCACCTCTCTTCCCAACAGCCGCCGGGTAATATAGTCCTGCTTGGTTAGCCCAGACAATTTCACATAGGTCTCAAGCTGCTTGTCCTCCTCCGGCGATACCCGGAAAGCTACAGTTTTATTCCGCCAGCGGTTGTGCTCATCACGATTTTTTTGAGACATTTTCTATTCCCCTTTCTACATCCAATTTGTCCGCCATCTCAGCTTGCCGGGACGGGAACATGTGCGCATAGTTATAGGTGATTTCTATACTCTCATGACCCACTCGGTCGGCAATTGCTGTGGCAGAGAAGCCCATATCAATGAGCAGAGAAACCGCACTGTGTCGGATATCGTGTACCCGAATGCACTTCACTCCGGCTTCCTTTGACCCTCGCTTCATCTCCCGGTAAAGATAGCTTTTTGTGACCTGAAACATCCGGTCCTCTGGACCGATCCCATACAGCATTTTGAGATAGTCCTGTATTTCTTGAACCAGAAATTTTGGCATGCGGATCACCCGGTTGCTTTTTTCAGTTTTGGGAGTTGTAATGAGGTCCCGTCCGTTTAGGCGCTGGTAGGATTTTGTGATGGATACGGTCCCCTTCTCGAAATCAAAATCAGAAGGTGTCAAGGCCAGTAATTCACCCTCCCGGATGCCACACCAGTACAGCATCTCAAAGGCATAATAAGAGAGAGGTTTATCCATCATCACCTCGGCAAATTTCAGGTACTCCTCCTTGGTCCAGAAGAGCATTTCGCGATTCTTTTTCTTCCCCATGCTGCCGGCCTTTTGGCAGGGGTTATTCTGCAAATTATAAAACCGAGTCGCATGGTTAAAAATCGCGCCGAGCTGATTATGCACCGTTTTGAGATAGACCGGAGAATACGGTTTTCCGTGTTCATCGCGGTATTCAATCATCTTGTTCTGCCAGGTGATAATCTGCTGGGCTGTGATCTGACTCATTCTCAATTTTCCGAAATAGGGCAGCAGTTTGGTGCGGATGATATGCTCCTTGGTCGCCCAGGTATTTTCCTTCAGACGTGTTTTCATGTCGGCAGTATAAAGCTCTACGAAGCTCTTGAAGGTCATATCCAGGTCAGCATTGCTCTTAATAAGCTGTTCCCGCTCCCATGACTGGGCCTCTCGCTTGGTTTTGAACCCTCTCTTCTGGGTTTGCTTCTTTTCGCCGTTCCAGTCGGTGTAGCGGTAAACGGCTCGCCAGGTTCCCGTCTTTTCATCCTTATAAACAGACATCAACTCTCCTCCCTTCCATCTTCGCTGTAGCACAGCTTCTTCATGAAATACTTCCGATTGATCCGGCCTGAAACGGTGATATATCCCATCTGGGCCATTTCTTTGTTCAGTTGGTGAACGATCTTATAGGCGTGAGATTTGGAGATTCCCAAAGTCTCCGCCACCTCGTCCACTCGCATAAAAATCTTTTCTTCGCTCATTTGGATTCCTCCTGTTTTCTGGATGCCGCTGGTTTCCCTCCAGCGGCTTTTGTGGGTTTGGTTCGGTCGGTTTGGCTTCCACCAGGCTGCCGATAGTGGGCCGGCACTCATTTTTCAATCTCCGATTGACTTACGGAGCCTCTCACCCTATCGCCTGCGACGGTTGTGATCTCGCTCGGGCTGTAGCTGGTGGGGAGTCTCTCTTCCCTGTCCTCGTCGCCTCCTCCGGGGACTGCCCGGATTCTTCGGGGTTCTGGTTCGCTCGTTCCTTGCGGAAGTCCTGGCGTTCCCTCCCCGATCTGGCTCTTACAGAGAAGTCGTTGTCTGGTGGGTCTTCATTCAATTTTCAAGGTTCGGATGTACTAAGCATTTTTGTTTATTATTATTATACTATACAATTTTGCTTAAGTCAAGAGGCCGGGCGTGATATATTAAACTTTTTTGTTTTATTTTCTCTTGACTATCTTAAACATATCTGTTATACTTAGATTACAGCAAACTGACGAATGGAGATGACTCTCATGGCAATAGGTGAACGCATCCGCTTTTTCCGCATTTTAAGGGGAATGACCCAGAAACACCTCGGAATGACCGTCGGCTTCCCGGAAAAGTCTGCCGACGTCCGGCTGGCTCAGTATGAAAATGGCTCCCGGTCGCCCAAGGCCGACCTGACCGCGTCTCTGGCCGAGGTGCTGGATGTCTCCCCTCAGGCTCTCTCTGTGCCTGATATTGACTCCTATACCGGCCTGATGCACACTCTCTTCACCCTGGAAGACCTCTATGGTCTCAAGGTCCGTGAGTTAGACGGTGAGGTCTGCCTCACAGTGGATGTGCGCCAGAACAAAGATGCTGCCCGCCTCCACGAGATGCTGTGCAGCTGGCGGGAGCAGGCTGCCAAACTTGAGGCTGGCGAGATCTCCAAAGAAGATTACGACAAGTGGCGCTACCATTACCCGGAGTTTGACAAGTCCCAGACCTATGTGAAGATGCCTTCGCAGGAGCTCAACGATATGCTTGTTGACATATTTACTGATGAGAAAGTAGAGTGACCAAATGAAAAAATCTGATATTTTTTGGCAAACGTATTTAAATCTCGAAAAGGAAGTAATTGAAGTATCTAAGTATATTTTCTTTACTGATGAAGTACTGGTGAATAGCAAGGGCAAACTTGTTACACAGTCATGCAATTCTCAATTAGAAGTGTTTTCTCCGCATATCTCAGATTTATTAGTTCGTTGCTGTGTTCAAATTGAAGCACTATCTAAAGAGTTATATTTTGATAATGGTGGTACCAAGCCAAGAGGGGACACCAGTATATTTTTTGACGAAGATTGTTTAAAGTTGATTGATATAAAGTGGCAAACTCATAGCAAAGAGGTGCTCATTGTTGCTCCATTCTTCAATTTTACCAAGGATGAAAATAGGATACTCAAACCATTAAAGGAAGCGCACAAGAGACAAGGAACATATTGGGAAAAAGCTTATCAAGCGGTTAAACATGATAGGTACTCCTCTTTACAAAAAGGTAATATTAAGGCCCTTATACATGCCTTAGCCGCACTATATTTGCTTAATCTCTATTACCGAAATGATTCATGGATAACTACATATCAAGACATATCTAGAGCAAACCCAGAAAATAGAGTGAAGTCACCGCCGCACTGTACAGCAGTGGTATGATAAATGTGGAGATGATGAATATGCTTCACAATGAATCACGGAACTT
>NZ_NFKB01000065.1:0-13278 GCF_002160175.1 Faecalibacterium sp. An192 | reverse complement strand
AGCGCTGCGCCAGCCTCGCCTCCCTGTTTCGTTCACTGAACGCGGTCGGCTCGGCTGCCCCTGACAGGGGCTCTAAACCAAAAACAACCCCCGCCCAATAAAGGACGAGGGTGATTGTACGATATAGGTTTTCAAAACGTACCAAATGAGCAAACCAGACCACGCGAAACTTTGCATCGTACCGGGGCACAGCCCCAAACGTAACGAGCGAGCCTTAACGTAAAGGCCACGCGGAAGTGCCGGAGACCCGGAAGCTTAATGGTACACAGTCCCCCCGCTGGGGGTCAATTATTTTCCTGGCCTTTCTTGATGCCGAACAGCATACGCAGAAGGCCGGCCAGGCACTTGGGGCTCTTGATGACGATAATCTGCATAGATGTTTCCCTGCCTTTCGATGATGGTTTGCTCCATTATAGGCAGAAACGGCCCAAAATGTTCCGCCCCGGTTCAATCGGCGGCGGTTTCCACCACCACAAGGGCACCCTTCTCCACCGAAAGGGTGATGCAGTCCGACCCGGGGGCGTACTCATTGCTGACCCCCAGAGGGTAGCTGGCGGTCAGCTCGGCCCCGGTCAGCTCATAGAAGGCGCCCCGGATGGTGACGCCCTCGGCCTTCCCCTCCGCCGGGAACACCGACAGGTAGAAGTAATCCCCTTTGGGATAGGTCCGGGTCTGGCCGGGCAGCAGGTAGGTGACCCGGCTGCGTTCATCCTGCAATGTGGCACGGACGCCCCGCTTTTCCAGGCCCAGGCCGGTGCAGAGGTTGGCCAGGGTGTGTTCCAGGCGCTTTCCCCCCAGGCACCCCAGCATCAGCACCTCCCGGAACCCCTGCCGCGCCGCCAGCTGGGCGGCGTACTCGGTGTCGGTATCGTCCTTGACGTGGGGCAGCACCACCAGGTCCTCCCCTTCCGGCATATCGGGCCGGGGGGCCGAATCGAAGTCCCCCACCACGGCGTTGGGCCGGCGGCCCAGCACATCACAGCTGCGGTAGCCTGCGTCGCAGGCTATCAGGTAATCGTCGGGCCGCAGCAGCCCCGCCAATTCCGCCCCCACCGGGCAGGCCGACAATATCACACAGCGCGCCATAGGCAAAACGCCCTCCTTCGCTTGCAAAAGCGCCGCAGGGCATAGCCGAGCGGCGCTGGGTTTTGATGGGTTTACAGTTTGGGTTCCTGGCGGCGGGGCTGTTCCCAGTCCTTCACGTCCTTCACCTCGTCGTACATGGCGCAATAGCTGTCGTACCGGGTTTGGGACAGTTTGCCCTCGGCCAGGGCCGCCCGCACCGCGCAGCCTTTCTCGCTGCGGTGGGAACAGCCGGTGAACTGGCACTGGCCCAGGTACGGCCCGAACTCGGGGAAGGCGTGTTCCAGGTTTTCCTTGGGGATGAAGCCCGCGCGGCCCGCCTCCAGGCTGGCAAAGCCCGGGGTATCGGCGATCCGGCCCCCAAAGGCCTCGAAGATGGTGACCTCACGGGTGGTATGGCGGCCGCGGCCCAGCTTCTGGCTGATGGCGGCGGTCTCCCGGCCCGCCTCGGGCAGCAGGGCATTCAGCAGGGTGGACTTGCCCACACCTGAGTTGCCGCAGAAGGCGCACAGCCGCCCGCTGATCCATTCCTTCACCGCGTCCAGGCCCTCGCCGGTGGCGTAGTCGATGCGGATGAAGGGGATGGTGGACAGGGCATAGGCTTTCTCCAGAAAGTCCGCCTCCGCCAGGTCCCCCTTGGTGCAGACGATCACCGGCTGCACCCCTTTGTCCACCGCGATGGCCGACAGTTTATCCAGCACCAGGGTGCTGGGGGAAGGCTGGGTGGTGCTGGCCACCAGGAACAGCACATCCAGGTTGGCCACCGGAGGCCGGACAAAGACGTTCTTGCGGGTGGCGATCTCAGCGATCACCGCCGCGCCGTTCTCCACCGCCAGGGTCACCTGATCCCCGGCCACCGGGCTGCGCTTTTGTTTGCGGAAGATGCCGCGGGCCTTGCACTCCACCACCCCGTCCGGGGTTTTCACGTAGTAGAACCCGCCGATCCCCTTGATGATATATCCGTCCATCCGCTGCCCCCGTTAAAACCAGTCCCAAGGCCAGATGAGGCTGGGGTCCGAGGAACTGGCCCCGCCGTCGGTGCTGCCCGACGAGGAGCTGCCCGAGGAGGAGGACGAAGAGGACGAGGAACCGCCGCCCCACAGGTCGCCCCACCAGTCGCCGCCGCCCTCCGAGCTGGAAGGCTCTTCCGGCACTTCGGGGGCCGGCTCGGGACCGGCCGACACGGTGACGTTGATGCGGGTGTTGTATTTGACGGTGGAGCCGGGCGCGGTCTCCTGGGCGATGACGGTGCCCACCGGCTGGTCGCTGTAGGCCTGGGTCTGGCTGCCCAGGGTCAGGCGGTTCTGGACCAGGAGGGTCCGGGCGTCGTTCACCGACAGGCCCACCACCGAGGGCACGCTGGTGGTGGTGCTGACCTGCTGGCGGCTGACGTACACCACCACGGTGCTGCCCGCCGGGACGGTGGTGCCGGCCGCGGGGTCGGTGCGGATGACCGCACCCACCGCCACCGAGGGCTCCACATTCTGGACCACCAGCACCGACAGGCCGGTATCCCGCAGCAGCTGCTCGGCGTCGGCCTGGACGTAGTTGGTGGTGTCGGGGATGGTGACGTACTGGGTGCCCAGGCTCACCGTCAGGGTGACGGTCTGGCCCTCGCGGACCACACGGCCCGCCGCCGGGGACTGTTTATAGATATAGCCCTCGCCGTAGGTGCTGCTGTATTCCTCCACCCAGTTGATGTTGATCTGTCCGCTGCCCACCTGGGTGCTGGCTTCGGCCTCGGTGCGGGTCATCCCCACATAGTCCTCCAGGACGATGTCCGCCTTCTGGTCCGAGATGAAGTTGCTGTTGTTGTGCAGAATCATCAGGCACAGCACAGCGCACGCCACCGCGAAGGCCACCGTGATCCCCAGCAGGGACGGGATGAACACCGAGCGTTTTTTCCGCTTTTGGGGCGTCCGGGTGCCGGCGCCGCCGGCGCGCTGGTCTTTTTTCTGGCTCATTGTCTGTTTGACCACCTTTGCAGGTGCTTCCTCCGTGATATACTTATAGGCAAAGACCACATCCGGGTCCCGCACATACTGCCCCAGGGCGTCCAGCATCTCGCTGGCGCTGGCGTACCGGTTGGCCGGCAGCTTGGCCATGGCCTTTTCGGTGATTTCCACCAGGGCCCGGGGGGTGTCGGGGGCCAGCTGGGCCAGCGGACGGGGGGTGTCGGTGATCTGCTTGAGCGCCACCTTCACCGCCTCGTCGGCGTCAAAGGGCAGGTGCCCCGACAGCATCTCGTACATCATGACGCCCACCGAGTAGATATCGCTCTGGGGGCCGGTGACCTCGCCGCGGGCCTGCTCGGGGCTGATATAGTGTACGCTGCCCATGGCCTTGCCGGCCAGCAGCTGGTTCTCGGCCCGGGAAATCCGCGCGATGCCGAAATCCATCATCCGCAGCTGGCCATTGTCCAGCAGCATGATGTTCTGGGGCTTGATGTCCCGGTGCACCACGCCGTTGCGGTGGGCGTGGTCCAGGGCCTGCAGAATCTGGGAGATGAAGTGGACCGTCTCCCGGCTGGTGAGCTTGCCCCCGCGCTCGTTGAGGTATTCCCGCAGGGTCATGCCGTTGACGTACTCCATCACGATATACTGGAGCCGGTCGGTGACCGACACGTCGTACACCTTGACGATATTGGGGTGATGCAGCAGGGAGATGGCCTTGGACTCGTTCTTAAAACGATTCACCAGGTCCGGGTCGTGCATGAACTCGGCCCGCAGCACCTTCACCGCCACCACCGTCCCCGCCGGGACGGGGCCGTTCTGGCCCACCGCCACCGCCTTGTAGACGTTGGCCATGCCGCCGGTGCCGATCAGCTCCCGCACCTCATAGAGGCCGTCCAGCCTGCGGCCGATCAGATTATCCATGCTGCACCTCCACCGGCTCCACGCCCAGCAGCAGGGCGGTGATGTTGTCCTGGCCGCCGGCGGCGTTGGCCGCCTCGATCAGCCGGTCGGGCAGGTCATAAAAGGGCACCCGGCCCAGCAGCGCCTCCATCTGTTCGGTGGTGAGGGCGTTGGTCAGGCCGTCCGAGCACAGCAGCAGCATATCCCCTTTCAGCACCACCACCGAGGTGAAATCGGGGGTCAGGCGGTAATCCACGCCCAAAGCCCGGGTGATGATGTTTTTCTGGGGGTGATGTTCGGCCTCCTCGGGGGTGATGGTGCCGCAGTCCACCAGCTCCTGGACATAGGAGTGGTCGTGGGTCAGCTGATGCAGCCGCCCCGCATGGAACAGGTACGCCCGGGAGTCCCCCGCGTGGCAGATATAGGCCCGGCCGTCCCGCACCAGGGCGCAGACCACCGTGGTGCCCATGCCGGCCAGAGATTCCTCCTGGGCCGACTTCTGAAAGACATAGTGGTTGGCGTGTTCCAGGGCCTGGGCCAGGAACTGTTCCTCCCCGCCCCGGCCGCAATGGCTGTACTGGTCCTGAAAGGACCGCTCGATCACATCACAGGCTCCATGGGAGGCCTCCCGGCCGCCCCGGGCCCCGCCCATGCCGTCGCACACCAGGCCCCAGGCCGCCCCGCCGGGCAGTTCCCCTGCCCGGTAGTCGTCCTGGTTTTCCCGCCGGATGCGGCCCACATCGGTTTTCCCTGCAAGTTTCATAGGCTTCTCCTTTTTACTCCGTCTTGGCGGCGGCGTCCATTTCTTCCCGCCGCAGCTGGCCGCAGGCGGCGCTGATCTCGCTGCCCAGCCGGCGGCGGACGGTGGCGTTGACCCCCAGGGCCGTCAGTTTGGCCTGGAAGCGGCGGACGTTCTCGGCGTCGGTGGCCGAGTAGGGGCTGCCGTCCACCGGGTTGATGGGGATCAGGTTCACATGGGCGCCCATCCCCCGGATCAGGCCCGCCAGCTCTTTGGCGCAGGCGTCGCTGTCGTTGACACCCCGCACCATGGAATATTCAAAGCTGACCCGCCGGCCGGTGGTGTCCTGGTAGCGGCGGACCGCATCCATCAGCTGGGCCACCGGATAGGCGTTGTTCACCGGCATCATGCTGCTGCGGATGGCGTCGTTGGGGGCGTGGAGGGAGATGGACAAGGTCAGCTGCAGCTTGCGCTGGGCCAGACGGTCAATCTGGGGCACAATGCCGCAGGTGGACAGGCTGATATTCCGCATCCCGATGTTGACGCCGTCGGGGGACGAAATGATGGTCAAAAACTTCATCACCTCGTCGAAGTTGTCCAGCGGCTCGCCGATGCCCATGAGGACGATATGGGAGATGCGCTCCCCGATGTCCTTCTGGGCGGTATAGATCTCGGAGCAGATCTCGCCGGCCTCCAGGTTGCGGACCCGGCCCGCCTGGGTGGAGGCGCAGAACCGGCAGCCCATCCGGCAGCCCACCTGGGTGGACACGCAGACGGTGCAGCCGTAGTGATACCGCATCACCACCGTCTCGATGCAGTTGCCGTCGGCCATCCGCAGCAGGTATTTCACGGTGCCGTCCTTGGCCTCCTGGCGGCGCTCGATCTGGGGCGCGGCGATATAGAACCCCTGGTCCAGCTGGGCGATGAGGGCCTTGGGCTGGTCGGTCATGGCGGCAAAGTCGGTCACCAGCTTCTGATGCAGCCAGTGAAAAATCTGTTTTGCACGGAAGGCCGGCTGGCCCATGGCTTTCATCTCGGCGGCCAGTTCCTCGATGGTGAGGGATGAGATACAGCGTTTGTTTTCCATTGAAGATTCTCCTGGGGATATTCCTTGTGCGGCGGCTTATTCAGCGCGCTGCATCACACAGATGAAAAATCCGTCCATCCCGGTGCGGCCCGGCACCGACAACAGGCCGCAGGGCCCCTGTTCCATGCCGGCCGGCAGAGCCGGCTCCGGCTCCACCACCCGGAAGTCGGGCCGCCGGGCCAGAAAGGCCCGGATCTGGTCCTGGTTCTCCTCGGGGTGGATGGTACAGGTGGAGTAGACCAGCCGTCCCCCCGGCTTCAGGTAGCCGACGGCGCAGTCCAGGATGGCGCGCTGGGTGTCCAGCAGCTCCCGGCGGCGGGCCTCGTCCAGGGTTTTATAGCGGATATCGGGCTTTTTGCCCAGAATGCCCAGACCGCTGCAGGGCACATCGGCCAGCACGCGGTCGGCGGCGGGAAAGGCGGGGTTGGGCACGGCGGCGTCGTTCACCGCCGTCTCGATGCAGCCCAGGCCCATCCGCCGGGCGGCGGTCTGGATCAGGCCCACCCGCTGGGGGGTGCGGTCGCAGCTGATGAGGCGGCCTTTGTCCTGCATTTCCTGGGCCAGGGCCAGGGTTTTGCCGCCGGGGGCGGCGCACAGGTCGATGACCGTCTCCCCCGGCTTTGCCCCCAGGCAGAGGGCCGCCAGCTGGCTGGCCTGGCCCTCCACATGGAAGTCCCCCCGCTGGAACCATTCGGTGTCGGCGGGGCTGCCGGCAAAGTCGGCCAGCAGGCTCCTCGGCACGAGGCCGGGTTTGGCCTCCACCCCGGCCTTGCTCAAGGCGTCGGCCAGGGCGGCGGGGGTGGTGTGCAGCGGGTTGACCCGCAGGGCGGTTTTGCCGCCGTCCGCCGGGCTGGACAGGATGGCCAGGGCTTCTTCCGGGTAGTATTGGCGCAGGAACGCGGCCACATCCCGGCCCGCCGACCCCAGCACCATCAGCCGCTCCACCTCGTCGGCAAAGACGGCGGTATCCAGGTCATAGGCGCAGGCTTTGCGCAGGACGGCATTGGCCAGGCCGGCGGCGCTGGACTTGCCGAAGGCGCGCACCAGCTTGACCGACTCATTGACGGCGGCCGGGACGGGCACCTGCATATAGCGGGCCTGGGCCAGGCCGCTGCGCAGGATGGCCCGCACCGGCGGGTCCAGTTTGGCCAGGCCCTTGGGCAGAAACCGGCTCAAAATATAGTCCAGGGTGGCCTGGCGCTCCAGGGTGGTATAAAAGATGGCGCTGGCAAAGGCCCGGTCCCGGCCCTGCAGGCCCGAGCGGCCCAGCTCGGCATCCAGCACCAGGTTGGAGTAGCCCCCCTGTTCCTGATGGACGAGGGCGGCCGCCGCAGCGGCCCGGGGCCCCGCCGGCCTCAAAGGGTATCCCCCGCTTTGAGCCGCAGGCCCGCCGCAAAGGCGCTGCCCTCCATGGGCTTGGAGCCCTCAGGCACCACCCGCAGCAGCTGGACGGCGCCGTCGGCGCAGGCCACCGTCAGGGGCTTCAGGGCCAGGACGGTGCCGGGGGCCTGGCCGCTGCTCTCGGCCACGCGGCTCTCGGTGACCTTCACCTTGCGGCCGCCGCTGGTGACAAACCAGGCCGAGGGCCAGGGGTTCATGCCCCGGACCCAGTTGTGGATGTGTTCCGCCGAATCGGTCCAGTGAAACTCGGCCATCTCCTTGGACAGGGGCGGCGCCATGGTGGCGGCGGCGTGGTCCTGGGGGGTGGGGGTCAGGGCGCCGGCGGCAATTTTGGGCACCGTCTCGCACAGAACCCGGGCGCCCACCGCGGTGACCCGGTCGAACAGTTCCCCGCTGGTCTCCTCGGGGTCAATGGCCATCTTTTCGCAGACCAGCACGTCGCCGGTGTCCAGGCCGGCGTCCATCTGCTGGATGGAGACGCCGGTCTCGGCGTCGCCGTTCAGCACCGCCCACTGGACCGGCGCGCTGCCGCGGTACTTGGGCAGCAGGGAGACGTGGAGGTTGATGCAGCCGTATTTAGGGATCTCCAGCACCGACGGGGGCAGGATGCACCCATAGGCCACCACCGCGATCAGGTCGGGGGCCAGGGCCCGGATGTTGGCATCCTCGCCGCCGTCCCGCAGGGTGCGGGGCTGAAAGACCGGGGTGCCGTGGGCCAGGGCCACCGTCTTGACCGGCGGCGGGGTCAGCACCTGCTTGCGGCCCACCGGCTTATCCCGCCGGGTGTACACGCCGCAGATCTCATGGCCGGCGGCGTAGAGGGCCTCCAGGCAGGCGGCGGCGATATCCGGCGTTCCCATGAACAAAATCCGCATTTACTGCTCCTTTGCTTTCCGGGCCTCGGCGCGGCCCTCCTCGGTATCCTCGTAGAAATAATCGCTGGACTCCATGATGGTGATGCCGTCCAGATGGTCGTTCTCATGCTGGATGCACCGGCCCAGCAGGCCGTCGGCCTCCAGCTCGAACCACTCGCCGTTCCGGTCCTGGGCGCGGACCTTCACCGCCGCCGGGCGGGTCACGGCGCCGTTATGGCCCGGGAAGGACAGGCAGCCCTCATAATGGGTCTCCTCGTCCTCCGACACCGCCACGATCTCGGGGTTGACAAAGTCAATGAACTTGTACTCGTAGTCCTCGGGCAGTTCCTCGGGGGCGTCGGTGACGTCCCACACCACGAACAGCCGGCGCAGCATCCCCACCTGGGGGCCTGCCAGGCCCACGCCGTCGGCGGCGATCATGGTCTCGTGCATATCGTCCAGCAGGGTGGCCAGACGGTCGTCAAACTTGGTCACGGGGCGGCAGACCTTGTTCAGAATGGGGTCGCCTTCCTTCACGATGTTGCGGATAGCCATAAATTACACCTCTCCAATTCATCAGATATCGCCGTCCGAGTGCATATCCACCGCGGCGGAGGCTTTGGCCGGGAGTTTTTCCTCCTCATAACAGGCCAGCACCTGCCGCAGCAGGGCGCGGAACGTCTTGTCGTTCCGGCACTTGACGGTGAGCTTATAGCGGTAAATTTCGTTGATCATCAAAATGCTGCCCGGGGTGGGGCCCAGCACCCGCAGGGGGATGCCAGGCTGCTGCGCGGCCTCCCGGGCCAGAATCTGGGCAAAGCGGGCGGCGGCCCTGGCCACCTCCCCTTCCTTTTTGCCCGAGAAGGTCACAATGCACAGCCCGCAGAAGGGCGGATACAGGCCCAGGCGGCGGTATTCGATCTCCTGGGCGAAAAAGGCGTCGTAATCCTGTGCGGCGGCCAGGTTGAGGACGGGGTTGTCGGGGTCGGTGGTCTGGATGATGGCCCGGCCGGGGCTGGAAGCCCGGCCGCTGCGGCCCACCACCTGGGTCACCAGGCTGAACACCGTCTCATAGGCCCGAAAGCCCTGGGCGAACAGCAGAGAGTCGATCCCCAGCACCCCCACCAGGGTCACGTCCTCGAAATCCAGGCCCTTGGCCACCATCTGGGTCCCCACCATGATGTCGTATTCATGGCGGGCAAACTGGGCCAGCATCTTTTCGTGGGCGTCCTTGGCGGAGGTGGTGTCCTGGTCCATCCGCAGGATATGGGCCTCGGGGAACAGGGCCGCCAGCTCCTCCTCCGCCTTCTGGGTGCCGAAGCCCCGGTACTGCAGTTTGCCGCCGCAGGCGGGGCAGACGGTGGGCCGGGGCTGGATCTGGGTGCCGCAGTAGTGGCACAGCAGCCGGCCCCCTTCATTCTTATGATAGACCATGGGGACACTGCACTTGGGGCACTTGAGCACCTCGCGGCAGTCCTCGCACTGGGCCATGGTCTGGTAGCCGCGGCGGTTCAGCAGGAGGATGGTCTGTTTCCCGGCGTCCAGGTTTTCCCGGATGGCGTCCTCCAGGGCCAGGCTGATCTCCCGGGGGTTGCCGGCGGCCAGCTCGGCCCGCATATCCACAATCTGCACCGACGGCAAGGGCTGGCCGCCGTACCGCTGGGTCAGCCGCACCAGCTGGCACCGCCCCGCCTGGGCCTCATAAAAGCTCTCGGTGCTGGGGGTGGCGCTGGCCAGCAGCAGCAATGCCCCATTTTTGGCGGCCCGCCACCGGGCCACCTCATGGGCGGAATACCGGGGGGCCGACTCGGAGCGGTAGGTGTGTTCCTGTTCCTCGTCGATGACCATGAGGCCGATCCCCTCCAGAGGGGAAAAGATGGCGCTGCGGGTGCCCACCACGATGTCGGCCCCGCCGTCCTGAATCATCTGCCACTGGAGCAGGCGTTCGGTGTGATTCAGAGCCGAGTGCTGCACCGCCACCCGCCGCCCGAACCGCTCTTTTAACCGGCGGATCATCTGGGGGGTGAGGCTGATCTCGGGCACCAGCACCAGGGCCTTTTTGCCCAGGGCCAGACACCGCTCAATCAATTTGAGGAACACCAGGGTCTTGCCGCTGCCGGTGACCCCGTACAGCAGGGCGGTATGGGCCTGGCCCGTCTCCAGATGGGGGGCCAGGGCGTCAAAGGCGGCCTGCTGTTCCGCCGTCAGGTCCAGCTGTTCGGTGCGCTGGGGGATGTGGGCGTAGAGGTCCAGGGATTTATTCACCTGCTCACTGGCCAATACCCCCTTGGCGCAGAGGTTTTCGGCCACCGCGCGGCTGATGCCGTGGGCTTCCAGGTCCCCCTGGGTCCGGGGCCCGCCGCTGAGCAGGGCCACCGCCGCCAGCTGTTTGGCGGTGGGTTTGGGCTTCTGGGGCAGGGGCGCCGCCAGCCGGTACAAGGTCTCGGTATGGCGGGTCAGCTGCTTTTGCAGCACCGGGGTCACCCCGTCCGCCGCCAAAGCCGGCTTATACTGGGCCCCGTAAGGGATCACCGCCTTGACCGCCTCGTACCAGGTGCAGAAGGTACGGCCCTTCAAAAACCGCACCAGTTCCAGCAGCTCGGGGGTCAGGCAGGCCGACGCCGGGGCCACGTCAAACAGGTACTTTAACTTGGAGCTCTCGGGCTCGGCGTCGCAGGCCAGCACCACCCCCATCCGGGGGCGGCTGCCCCGCCCGAAGGGCACCAGCACCATGCTGCCCAGCCGGACGGCGTCCTGCTGGTCGGGCATCACGGCGTAGGTATACAGTTTATCAAAGTGGAAGGCCGCATGGCTCACCGCAACGCCCACCGTCTTTGGCATCCCATCCGCTCCTTTGTCTGTGTTATTCCGGCTGGCCCACCCGCCGGGCGATGGTTTCGTAGAGTTCGGCGGCGGCCTGGTCCAGGTCGCGGTTGACGATCCAGGCGTCAAACTCGCCGGCCCGCTGCAGCTCCTCCCGGGCGATGGCCAGACGGTTTCTCACGTCGGCGTCGCTGTCGGTGCCGCGGCCCCGCAGCCGCTGTTCCAGCTCCTCCCAGGAGGGGGGCAGCAGGAAAATGATGGTGGAGCCGGGGTACAAGCGCTTGATATTGGCGGCGCCGTGGACGTCAATATTCAGCAGCACCGTCTTGCCTGCGGCAATCCGGCGGTCCACCTCGGATTTCAGGGTGCCGTAGTGGTGGTCGTTGAAGCAGTTGCTCTCCAGGATCTCCCCCTGGTCCAGCAGCTGCTGGAACTCCGCCTCGGTGCGGTAGTAGTAGTTGACCCCTTCGGCCTCCCCTTCCCGGGGGGCGCGGGTGGTGATGGACACCGTCTTCTCAATCTCAGGATGGGCGGCACGGACTTTGGCCATGACGCTGTCCTTGCCCACGCCCGAAGGCCCTGCCACCACAAAGAGATACTTTTCGCCTTCCATTTAAACTTCCTCCGTTTTTCCATCCGATGGGCTGCCTGCACGGTTGGCCACCGTCTCGGGCTGCAGGGCGGACAGGATCACATGATCCGAATCCATCAGCAGCACCGCCCGGGTGCTCCGGCCATAGGAGGCGTCAATCAGGCGGCCCTGTTCCCGGGCCTCCTTGATGATGCGCTTGATGGGGGCCGAGTCGGGGCTGACCACCGCCACCAGACGCTCCGCGCTGACCATATTTCCAAACCCGATGTTTATCAGCCGCATACCTGTTACCCTTTATCCTGTCTGTGTTTACTCGAGGTTCTGGATCTGCTCCCGAATCTTCTCGATCTCGGCCTTCATGTCCACCACGATCCGGGTGATGTCCAGATCCTGGCACTTGGAACCGATGGTGTTGGCCTCCCGGTTCAGTTCCTGGGTGAGGAAGTCCAGCTTGCGGCCCACCGGCTGGTTGCTGCCCAGAATCTCGCGGTACTGGGCGATATGGCTGCGCAGGCGCACCGTCTCTTCATCCACCGCGGTCTTGTCCCCGAAGATGGCCGCCTCGGACAGGACCCGGGCGTCGTCGATGGACCGGTCTTCCAGGATCACCTTGAGCCGCTCATACAGGCGCTGGGTGTATTTCTCCACCCGGCCGGCGCTGAGGGTCTCCACCCGGCCCACGCATTCCTCCACCGTATTCAGGCGGGAGGAAATATCGGTCAGCATCTTTTCGCCCTCGATGCCCCGCATCTCCATGAAGTTCTCCAGGGCAACGGCGGCCACGTCCGACACGTCGTTCCACAGCTGTTCGGGGTCCACCTGGGCCTGCTGGGTCACCAGCACGTCGGGGAAGCGGGCCAACAGGCTCACCGTCACGTCATTCTTGATCCCCAGGCCTTCGGACAGGTCCCGCAGGGCCTGCTGATAGCTGCGGGCCAGGTTCATGTCCACCGTCACGGCGGTGTCGGAGGCCTCGGTGTTCTGGACCGTCAGGCTCAGCTCCACCTTGCCCCGGGCAATCCGGCTGTTCAGCAGCGTCTTGAGCCGGCTGTCCAGAAAAGCGCAGCTGCGCGGCACACGGGAGGTATACTCAAAATACCGCGCATTGACGCTGCGCAGCTCCACCGTGATCTCCCGGCCATCCCGCACCTCGCTGGCACGGCCGTACCCTGTCATGCTATAGATCATATTCACTCTTCCCTTTTCATTCTTGCCAGATCATTTCCACATATATATCCGCCTTGGGGTCTAGTGCCCCATATTACGATACATATGGTATCATTTTACTATTCCGGCGCCTTTTTTGCAAGGGAACCGGAGAAAAAACCCATGTTTGACACAGCCTTGTCACAAAGAACAGCCGGGCCGGAGGATCTCTCCCCCAGCCCGGCTGGACTCAATACTCTTTGGTGACGGTCTCAAGGCCGTACTTTTTCAGAAAGCGGGCGAGGTCCCGCTCATCCCGGATCAGCATGACTTCTTCAAACCGGCCGGTGGCAATCTCCCGAAAGCCCGCCGCCTGTTCCCCGGTACAGATGCTGCACCGCACCACCGGTTTCCACAGGGCAGGATCGTAGGTCCTGGCCTCGGGCTCCTTTTTCTTTGCAAACCACATGGACGGGTCACCTCCAGGGTTTAAAGTGCGTCCCGGACAAGGAAACAGCCTGTGTTCCCTCCCCCAAGGGGGGCAGTCACGCCGAAGCGCGTCCTGCGGACGAAGCAGCGAGGCGTGACTGGCGCAGCGCTCCGGTTTTTGCAAGCGCCCTCTGCGGCGCGCCGCAAAAATCGGCTAAGCGCAAGAGGATTGTCGCGCAGCGACAGGGGGGACTTCCTCTATGGGCGGG
>NZ_NFKB01000064.1:0-13525 GCF_002160175.1 Faecalibacterium sp. An192 | reverse complement strand
CCTGAATGTGGCTGTATTTTCTGGGCATAGCAAAGACCTCCTGTAGTAGTTTTATTCTACCACAGGAGGCCTTCTTTTTTCACTGTCTACTTTTACTGGAGCGGTTCAGGCAGCAGGGGATTTTCTTTTCTGATTTACCCCCGAACAGAAAAATAAACCCAAGGTCAAGGTATGCCTGCAGGGCTGCGGGTCATGAATGGAACAGGCATCAGGAAAGGAGATTTTTATGATCGATATGACAACCCAGGAGATCGCCCTCAAGTTGATCCAGGCACTCTATGAGCAGGGACTGCTGAATCAGGAAACCTACAATAATATTCTGTCTGTATACGCCCGCTAAAACAGCAGGGCAAACGTTGGCCCCGTCCTGGTCGAAGTGATCAGGGCGGGGCTTTTTTGATTGTGGAGGGATGATAAATGTTTGAGCGACTCGACACCGGAAGGATCCGGCAGGTGGCTATTTATGGCCGGGTTTCCACCGAGCATGAGGCCCAGCTGTCGGCCTTTGCCAACCAGCAAAAATGGTATGAAGAAATCGCCGCCCAGCATAAGGACTGGCTGATCGTGGGGCGATATTATGACGAGGGCATTACAGGTACTTCGGTGGAAAAACGCCCGTCTTTTATGCGGATGCTGGAGGATGCGCGCCAGGGGAAATTTGACCTGGTGATCACCCGCGAAGTATGCCGGTTTGCCCGCAATACGGTGGATACTCTGACCATCACCCGGGAGTTGAAACGGGCGGGGGTAGAGGTGTATTTTATTCGGGATAATATCTGGACCATGGACTCGGATGGAGAGCTGCGGCTGTCCCTGATGGCGACCCTGGCCCAGGAGGAAAGCTGGAAAATATCCGAGCGCGTGCTGGCGGGTCAGAGGATCAGCCGGAAGAACGGTACACTCTACGGAAACGGGAATATTTTGGGCTATGACCTGGTGGACGGAAACTATGTCATCAATGCCCAGCAGGCCTACACGGTCCGAAAAATATTCGAGCTTTATATAAACAATATGGGGTATAAACAAATCTATGCCGAGCTGACCCGGATGGGGTGCGAGAATGCCCACGGGGAGGTGAAATGGAGTGTGGAGCGGATCGGCCGGATCCTGCGCAACGCCACCTATAAAGGGTACATCGGGTACAATAAATCCTGCAGCGATGGCTTCCTGACCCAGAAGCGGGTGAACCATCGGGAGGAGGATTTTGTCTACGTCAAGGGTAAATTTGAGCCCATCGTGTCGGAGGAACTGTGGGACCGGTGCGAGGCCCTGCGCCGGAAAAAGAGCACCCCCCTGACAGGCCCCGACGGCAAGACCTGGAAGTTCATGCGGAAAGAGCCGCAGTCGGTCTGGACTGAGAAACTGCGGTGCAGCTGCGGGTCGGCCTTTCGGCGGTTTGTGTGGCGGACCAATGCCGACGGCCGGAAGGCCTACGGCTTTGAGTGCTACCGCCAGAAACGGCAGGTGATCCGGCGCTATCTGGAAGCCCACGGCCTGGATGCCAGCACGGTCTGCCACAGCAAGAGCATTCCGGCCTGGCAGATCGACCTGATGGCCCGGACGGTGTTCCGGAGGGTGTGGGGCCAGCAGAAGGAAGCGGTCCTGATGGCCTGCCGGATGATTGAGCAGTGTGCCGCCCAGAGCGGCGACAACACCGCCGCCCTGCTGAAAGCCCTGGAAAAGCAGCAGGCCCAGTTGATGAAGAAGCAGGAGGGTCTGCGGGAGATGTGTGCGCTGGGGATGATCAGCCGGGAAGTCTTTCTCCAGGACAACGGGAAGGCTGCCCAGGAGCTGGCCGAACTCCAGAAGAAGGTGGAGGACCTGCAGGCCCAGAGTGCCGAGATGCCGGTATCCGCCCTGGACATGAAGCAGATTCGCCAGACCCTGGACCAGTGGGTGGATTTTTCGGGGACGGCCATTGCCGAGGAGGTGATCCGGCAGTTTATCCTGCAGGTCGTGGTGGTGGATGACGATACCTTCAACTGGACCCTGAACTTTGCCAGGGATATGCCGGACGATCAACAGAGGATGAGTCCCAGCGCGATCGCCCTGCAGCTTTACCGGGACCAGCAGAGCGCCGGGCAGGATGGGGAGATTGACACCCAGCTGAGCCGCCATATCACCAATCCCCAGCCCCTGCTGACCTTCACCATCACCCGGGAGGAGGCTAGAGACTACTGTCAGGAGATCGGCCTCAAGTTCTTCGGGAAAAAATGGCGTGACAAGACCATCATCGTGAGCATCTGAATCGGGAAATCCTGAAAACCGGAAACGCCCAACCAGGCAGGCGGGAGGCCTGCCTGATCGGGTGTTTTTTCTGAGAGGTTACTGAAAGGGGGCTGAATGCCCATTCGTCAGATGGACTTTTTGATCATCTTCCGGATCGAGGGGACTTCTGAAAGGTCGCTGTTGTTGCAGAGGGTAATGGGGTTGATGTCCAGTTTTTCAAAGGCATCATAGAGGGCGTCGATGGTGCGATAGTCCGAGAGGCTGAACTCCTTTTTCATCTTTTTCAGGGCGGTGTCCAGCCCGGTGCCGGCACTGGTTTTCGCTACCAGGTACGTCATTCTCTCTTTTTTCTTCTCGGACAGGCTGGAGCTGTCGATGCGGCGGATGGTTTCCTGGTATGTCCGGTGGGTGCCCGAACAGGGGAACAGCCGCTCGAGGTAGTTTTCCAGGACAGGCCACACCGATCGATGGCCGACGCTCAGCATGGTATACAGGTCGTCCCCCCGATCCAGCTCCAATTTCTCCAGAAAGGATTTCCGCTTGAGGCTCACCTCAATCCGCAGAATCTTCTTGTGTTCCAGCTCGAACGGGCAGCGGCCGTACCGCTTCAGGTCGTATACCTTATCGTAGGCCTTGAAGGTGACCGTCTGGGAGGAGGCGATAAAGCAGTGCCTTGTTTCCTCGGGCGTGCTGCAGGATTGGCGGTCGAAACTTCGGGGGAGGTTTCCCTTGGAGAAGAGGCGGATGATTTCCACCAGATCGGCATCCTTGCTGAACCAGAGATTCATGGTCAGGTCCATCTGGCTCAGGCTCAACTCCTCAGGTGAGACAATCAGGTTCCGGTGGAAGGGATCGTCCTCCAGCTTGAGGGTGTGGAGAACTTCCTCAACCTGTTCCAGCAGCCGTTCGCAGGATTTCCAGGAGGGATCGAACAACTGGATGGGGGAACAGTTGCAGTCCAGAAGAAGGTTGGGGTTGATGATGATGCCAATGCCGTTGGAACAGTCGTGGCTCTGCCAGGGGATCAGCCGGATGCCTGAAGAACCCAGCGCGTTGCTCAACAAGGTTCGGTCGATGTTGTACGGGTCCCGGCGTAGGACTTTCAGCGGAGCCAGATCGGCCAGGGTGTCCATACATTTCTGGCACTGGGAATATGTCAGGCGCAGCGCATACAGTTCCAGCGTGTGAATGCCGGCGTCAACCTTCTTAATCTTCATGGCTACACCTCCGGGCCTTCTGGCAGTTGGTGCAGTGGTTGCAGTTGACCGGATCCTCTTCTCCCAGAGCAGCCACAACCTGGCGCATGATACAATCATCGCTGGCGGCAATCTCCGCCATCTCCTTCAGCCGGCGATCGACCCAGCTGCGGGTGCTCTTGCTGTACTGTTCGGAGCGCAGGATGTACTGGTTCAAGGGGATATCTTCTTCGCCATAGAGCAGGACCGCATGGGATTTCTGCCCGTCACGGCCGGCACGTCCAACCTGCTGATAGTAATCTACGACGCTCAGAGGAAGCTGGAAGTGCACCACCAGCCGCATGGCCGCTGCATCCACCCCCATACCAAAGGCCGTGGTGGCGACCATAATTCTCTTACAGCCGTGGATGAAGTCCAACTCGTTGCGCTGTCGGCGGTTCGGGTCCATGTAGGCGTGACACTTGGCGATTTTATCGGGGAACCGATCATCCAGGTAGTTGAAGACAAGGTCGGCATACTTCTTCGACGAACAGTAGACCACCACTTGCCCTGTGCTGCCATACTTGCGGATGTAGTGTTTCAGCCGCTTCAACCGGTACTTGATGTCACAGCCGGTGCAGTCTTCCTTTAATAAAATAATAATATTATCACGCCGAAGGCTCATCGTAAAGAGGCAGGGCTTGGTCATGCCAAGGCTCTGGGTGATTTCCTCGCGCTCTTGGGAAGGGGCCGTGGCTGTAAACGCGGCAATCACGGGCCGGTGACTTTGGGAAGCCATCCAGGAAATCCTCCTGCCCAGTTCCAGATAGGCAGGACGGAAGGTGGAACCCCAGTCCAGAACGCAGTGAGCTTCGTCGACCACCACCAGCCAGGGAGGATTGTCCCGGGTTGCTATCTGGAAGTCGACGGTGGCTACCTTCTCGGGCGTCATATAGAGGAGGGAGAGTTTACCCCGGCTCAAATCATGGTAGATTCGACGGTGCTCTGCGTGGTTGAGACTGGTGATGTATGCGGCAGGGATCTTTCGGTTCTTCAGTTTCTGTACCTGGTCGCTGATGAGGGACAAGGTAGGTTCCACCACCAGAGTCCACTGACCCTTTTCCTCTGCCATGGTCAAAGCCGCAATCTGGTAGATGGCCGATTTACCGGACGAGGTGGGAGCGATCACCAGGGTGTCGCGATGATCCAGGATGCTTTGAATGGGCTTGATCTGATGTTTGCGGAGTGAGACAATCCCAAGTTGCATCTGTGCGTACTGGATGGATAGACTGGTCTTCATAAAAAATACCTCCTAAAGCGTGATATAGAGTCCAAGCTCTTATCTTAGCGTTAAGAGGCAAATCACATTTTAAATGGGGTTTGGTGACGATTTTTGAGATTTCACTCAATCGGGCTTTTTCACGAGAACTACCTTAATAGAGGGGTTCTCCGGAAAAACCGGGAAAAACATGTCGGTTAGTGCATACTTAATAGGGATAAAATGGGGCGTCAATCCATCGAGAGTATCACGGAGGAAACGGGAGACGGCGTGTTTCTTTTTCGATTCATGGCATGACAATAGGATAAGACCTTGGAGAAAGAGCACGGCAAAAAGAAGAGGCTGCCGTTTAACCTTTGTTTTACGGCGGCCTTTCTATAAAGGGGAGAGGATGTAAGGCCGGCGTCGAACGAAGGGGAACTTTCTGCGGGCTTTTGACTCTGGAAAGCACAGCTTGCTTGGGGCAAAGTTCTCGAACATTCACGTTTTAAGAAAAGATGCAGGCCCAAACTGCTTCGCGAAAATGACACAAAAACCGCTGACCATGAGAAATTACGCCTGCAATAAGGACGGAATAAAAACAGAAGAATATGCGCATAGAAAATGGATTATGCAAAATGTGAAATTTTGGACTATAAAAAATTAAGCAAAAATGGGAAAATTTGAAATCGGGTCTTGACACCGGGGGGGGTATGATATTATAGGCACACAAAGGAAAGGACCTTCCTTTGAAACCTGTTTTGGATCTCTATCTTTTTACACCATTAAGGAGGAAAAATTCATTATGAAGCTCAAGAAGATTGTTTCTCTGGCACTGGCCGGCATCCTGGCCGTCAGCATGCTGGCTGGCTGCTCCAACACTCCTGCAAATCCTGACGACGGTGATCAGAACGTCGAGGTGACCACCAGCGGTGTTTCTGCTGATGTTAAGGCTCGCATCGAGGACAACGACTTTGATATCCCTGAGTATGTTACCTTCAAGGACAGCGCTGATCTGGATGCTGATCTGAAGTATGCTGTTCAGTTCGCAGGCGTGCCTGAGGTTCTGGCTGGCAACATTTTCTTCAACCGTCAGCTGCAGGCTGTGACCAACAATAACCTGGTCACCGAGCTGGATGAGGCTGTTGATGCAACTGCTGGTGAGACCATTTTCAATATTGGCGCTAACGATACTCTGCTGGGTGTTGAGATCAACGCTGGCCAGAGCGTTAAGCTGGATGACGCTGTCGCTGTTCAGGCTTACGTTGTGTCCAATGAGATTGGCGATGATGCTCGCAATGAGATGATCGCTTGGGCTATTCAGGATGCGGTTTCTTCTTATCAGTACACTGTTGAGAAGAACTACCTGCCCTTTGAGCAGGCTGGCGGCAACTTCAACTTCAGCTATGAGGTTTCTGTGAGCGTTTGCGATGTTACCCATAGCAGCACTATCATTGGCAACGTTGGCGCCGAGAATCCTGACGTGACCTTTGTGGCTATCCAGGTTGTCCGTACCTCTACCCACCAGTAATTTGGTCTGATTTTACTTATAACACCCCTGGCAGCACCATGGCTGGGCGTGATATAAGGGACCTTGAGCAAGAGACCGCTCAGGGCCCGGGTAAATAACCCATCCGATGTGGCGACAAAGGGGAATAATTAACCACTATTCCTTCTGTTGTTGATCGCACCAAAACAAAAGAACTTTTGCGTCACGAAAGATAGGGTCCCTCTGCGAGGGCCGGCTCCCACGAGCTGGCCCTCGCATTGTTTTTATCAGAGAAACACTGGGTGTAGAGATTGTCTCTTGTGTTTCAGCCTTTGAGGCCGCGGTGTAATCGGGAAGAAGGTGTACCTGATTTTTGAAGAGAAAGCTCAGAAAACAGAGCCTTTTTCACTGACAACTGAAAAAAGTTAGCTTCGGCTTTCTTTTGGATCAAATTTTCATGAACTTCCTTGTAAGAAGTACCATAAATATACCCCCATACTGGCTTGCGTTCGGCAGTTCGCGCTTTAATATAACGTCCTTCCTAACGGCCATCTTTGTGCTGGTGAATGTTTTCTCCATATTTTGACATTTTTTGTATCCCCCTGAATTTGAAGTGTCATTTATTACATCCATTCTGCAATTGATTACATTACATAGTGATTTTTCATAATTTCACTACAATTCGACGAAATGTGGACAAATTTTTCTCACAATTGAAAATTTGGATGATAAATAAAATGGCTTTTTCTATTGAACTCAACGGTGCTTCATGTTAAAATATAGAAGTACCAAATTCTGTAAAAGAACCTTCATTTTCTAGATGAAGGTCACTGAATCGTCAAAAAATAAGAGCAGAGAATCTACGGAAACCTGAAATGAAGATAGGAGAAGTGGATAAAGCTTCGATAAAAAGAATACCGGATTTTGGATGGCTGAATCGCGGCCTTGTATATTTCGAGTTCTTATTTTGGATGAAAAATGGATTTGGTTTTCAATATGTAAATGCACAAGAAATGCAGATCCATTCTGCTGATTCTTTGCAGGTGAAAGGACAGATGCCATAGAATGCTGGTTGATATGCATTGCCATATTTTGCCTGGCATGGATGACGGAAGCCCGGACGTTGATACTTCCTTTGTAATGCTCCGCCAGCAGGCAGAGCAGGGAATTGAGGCGGTTTGTGCCACATCCCACTATTATGTAGATCAAAACTCCATTACAACCTTCTGCGAGCGGAGGGCAGCAGCCCTGGAAAAGCTGCTGGCGGTTCTGCCTGGTGGGCTGCCGCGGATCATCCCGGCGGCAGAGGTGGCTTTCTTCTCTGGAATCAGCGAACGTGCTGGCCTGGAAAGGCTCTGCATCGAAAGGACCAAAACCCTGATGCTGGAAATGCCCTTTACCGAGTGGAATGACTTTCAGGTCGAAGAGGTTTCTGCTTTGGTGCTGGATCGAGGGTTTCATGTGGTTCTGGTGCATCCGGAACGGTTCTGTGCCAGCAAAGGCAATGTCTGGAGACTGCGGGAACTGGAAGATCTTCCGGTGGCTTTGCAGGTGAATGCCAGAACGTTGATGCGCTGGCGTACCCGCAGGCTGGGCCTGAAACTGTTGCAGGAGACCAGATACCCGCTGCTGGGCAGTGACTGCCATAATCTTACGACCCGTCCACCCAATCTGGCGGAAGGCAGGAAGGTGGTAGCCCAGAAGCTGGGAGAAGCTTTTCTTGCCAAAATGGACCAGAGCGCTGCATGGCTGATTCAGCCTGCGGCAGAAAAGGTGGTTCCATGAGTCGATACGGAAGAAGAAAAATCAGCCGGCGCGACCTTTTAAAGGCTGCCGGCGTGGTGGTTCTGGCTGGTGCTGCCCTGGGAGGCGGAGCTTATGCTCTGAGCCGCTGGGAGGACAGCAAATACCAGGTAGAGGCTGCGGACAGCTACACGACCAACGACCATCGGACCGAGGCAGAGCTGAAAGAAGTTACCTACCAGGGAAAAACCTACCGTCAAAGACCCAAGATTGAGAGCTACTTGTTCCTGGGCATCGACGAGATGGGACCGGCAGTGGGTACCCAAAGCTATATTGCTGGCGGTCAGGCTGATGCTCAGATGCTGCTGGTACTGGATGATGAGGCCAAGACCTGGCAGGTCCTGCAGATCAACCGTGACAGCATGGTGGAGGTGCCGGTCATCAGCATGATGGGCACCGTGCCCTATACCATTGTACAGCAGATTGCTCTGGCCCATGCTTACGGCAACGGTCGGGAGCAGAGCTGCGAAAACAATGTTACTGCTGTCTCCATGATGCTGGATGACCAGCCCATCAATGGGTATTTCTCCCTGAATATGGGCGGCGTTGGGATTCTGGTGGACCTGATCGGTGGCGTGACCCTTACGGTTACCTCTGACTTCTCGGCTGTGGATCCCACCCTGGTGGAAGGGGAGACCATCACCCTGAACGGTGAGCAGGCTTTTGAGTACGTGCGTACCCGCCAGAATGTGGACGACCAGACCAACCTGGCCCGTATGGGCCGCCAGCGGCAGTTCCTGAAAGCATTTGAGGAACAAGTCAAGGATATGGATTCGGACTTTGCGGTGACTGCCTACGAAGAATTGTCTGACTATGTGATCACGGATATTGCCAGCGGTACGGCGGTAGACATCGCAGACCGTCTGAAATCCTATACAGAGCTGCCTTTGCTGACCATTGACGGAGAAAACGTCGTAGAGGATGGTTACTGGGCCTACTATTTGGATGAAGACAGCCTGCAGCAAACAATTCTGCAGTTGTTTTATGAGGAAATTTAAGAGAAGAAAGGAAAATCATGGAAAATCAAGCCATCAATCAACCGGAAGCGCAGATTGCCCAGAGGCAGAATGATGACGATGTAATTGATTTGGTTGAGCTGTTCTATGTCCTGTGGGGACATGCATGGCAGATTATTCTCTGCCTGATCGCAGGTGCAGCCATTGCGTTTGCCTATACCTATTTTCTGGTTACACCGCTCTACAAGGCTACGTCCAGTATTTACATTGTGTCTGCCTCCAATAACTCAGTTGTCAACTTGACGGATCTGCAGATTGGCGCGCAGTTGACGGCAGACTATCAGGAACTGATGCTCAGCCGGCCGTTGCTGGAGGATGTTATTAAAAATCTTGATCTGGACATGAGCACAAGTGTACTTTCCAGCATGATTTCCATTACTAACACCAGCGATACGCGCATCTTAAAGATCACAGTGACCAGCCCGGATCCTCAGGAGTCAGCAGATATCGCCAACGAACTGGTGAATCAGGCTTGCATTTACCTGCCGGATATTATGGAGACGGATGAGCCGAATCTGGTGGAAGAGGCGATCCCGCCTGCCTATAAGGCTAGTCCAAGCTATGCCAAAAATCTGGTTTTAGGTGGTCTTGTCGGGGCGGTGCTCTGCTGCGGTGTTCTGGTTCTGCGTTATCTGATGAATGATACCTTTGTGACCCCGGATGATGTGACACGCTATCTTGGCGTTCAGCCTCTGGCTGTCATTCCTGAGGCAGATTTGGGTGAATTCAATCAGGAGGATAAGAAGGGCAGGCTGTTAAAAAGAAAGGGAGCAAAATGAGAGAACTGGAAATTAAAAAAGTACCTGAGCTTCCTTTTGACGTGACGGAGGCTTTGAATCAGCTTCGAATTAACCTTGGGTTTTGCGGAAAACAGATCAAGACCATTATGGTGACCAGCAGCGTTCCCAATGAAGGGAAAAGCTTCATCACGCTGCAGTTGTGGAAGATGATGGCAGAGGTTGGCGCTCCGGTTTTGCTGCTGGATTGTGATTTTCGCAATTCTGAAATGCGTCGGAAGTACAGTATCAGTAGCACCAACAATGAAAAGTTGATTGGGGCAGCCCACTATCTGGCAGGACAAGCGGAAATCCAAGATGTGATTTACAAGACGAATATACCGAACGGTTATATGATTCCGGTTACTTCGGCTATTGCGAATCCTACCATTCTTCTGGAGAGCCCCAACTTTGCCAAGATGCTGGAATACTGTGAGCAGCACTTCTCTTATATCCTTGTGGATACACCTCCCCTGGGGAGTGTGGCAGATGCCTTGAACATTACGCGGCACTGTGATGGAAGTGTTCTAGTAGTACGCAGCGGGGATACATCCCGAAAAATTGTGGAGAACTCCGTTCAGATGCTGAAACGGACAGAAACGCCGCTTTTGGGTGTTGTACTTAACCGGGTTGATGTAAACAATCGTTCCAGTGCCTATTACCATCGCTATTACCATTCCAGCTACTACTACAAGAACGGCTATCAATATGGCAGCCATGGTCATGGCTACGGTCGTGGTCATTCCCGCGATAAAAAAGACGACAATGGAGGTAAGTAATATGAAAAAGAAATTGGCAGTTACTTTGACCAGCGTAACTCTGGTTGCAGCTATGGCAGCTGTGATGGGCGGCCAGGCTATGGCTATCGAGTGGCATCCCAGCCGTACCCAGAGTGAAGTAGGCGTTGCAGAGGAGACGACTACTACTTCGACTGGCTCTACGATCACTGTGACTACGCCTACTGGTTCTCAGGTTCAGGATGCAGATTCCCCTGTTATTCAGGTGACACCGGTTTCTGAAACGCTGGCTGCGAACGCGGCTGTGGATGCAGCTAACCCTGGCGCTACCGGCGAACAGCTGGCGGGGACTCCTACCGGGAGTGGTTTAACCTATGCGGCCAACGGGCAGTTGAATAATCTGTACAATCAGGTGACTTCTGCCGAGTCCACCGAACAGTTGCTGACTTCTACTGCACCTGCAGCTGCGGCAGAGTTCCAAGCTTCTGTGGGGGAAAGTGCCAATGCCTATACGCCGATTGCTCTGTACGATGTGGCAGCTTCTCCCAGTGCAGAGGCTGTGATTTCCGAGAGCGGCAGTGTTCAGGTTGCTATTTCTGTGCCTGGTGTGGCGAATGGTACACAGGTTGTTGCTATTTGCTGGGATCGAAACGGTAATTCCCGCGTGGTACCGGTCCGTGTAGTAAACGGTGTAGTCTACCTGACGGTCTACAGCTCGGGTCCTGTCATGATTATGGCCCGCGTGCAGGCATAAGAGGAAATATAGTTAGAGTGACAGTTTTTGGACTAGGGCGGCCGGTCTGAAGGCTATCGGAATAGATGTAAAGGCTGCTTTCTGAACGCAATGAAGCGCGCAAAGAGAGCAGCCTTTATTCTTTTGCGCCTTTTTACAATGATTATTGGACGATTTAGAGAATTTGAGGGGTATGAATGCGATCTATAGAAATTGAAATGCAGAGAGGAATGGAAGTTGACTCCCGGCAGGGATCGGCAGTAGCCAGCGCTGTACCACAGAGAAAAGCCTATTGGTTTGACCGCGATGAAATATTGAGGACGAAGCGATTTTACTGGGTGGGACGGCGCGCACAGGATATTTTCTTTTCGTTGCTGGCTTTGATTGTATTGGCTATTCCCATGTTGATTGTAGCATTGGTTATTTGGATCGATAGTCCGGGAGCTAGTCCAATTTTCTCTCAGAACCGGGTGGGGCGAGATGGCAAAGTTTTTAAGTTCTATAAGTTCCGTTCCATGGTTCCTAATGCAGAAGCAAAGCTGCATGAAGTTTTGGAACAGAACGAGATGGATGGCCCTGTCTTTAAGATGAAGAATGATCCCCGGATCACTCGGGTGGGGCGTTTTATCCGCAAGACCAGCATTGATGAGTTGCCCCAGCTGATTAACATCCTGAAAGGGGACATGAGCATTGTAGGTCCCCGCCCGGCTCTGCCTCGCGAAGTTGCCGAATATGGCGAATATGAAATGCAGCGGCTGTATGTAACGCCGGGGCTTACCTGCTACTGGCAGATTCAGCCTAACCGCAACGAACTGACCTTTGATGAGTGGATGGATCTGGACCTCAAGTACATACAGGACCGCAGTTTTTGGCTGGACTGGAAATTGATTATTCTGACCGTTGTTGCAGTACTTAAAATGTACGGTGAGTAATTATTTGGTGTAAATTGGCGAACGGTAAATGATAGAGGAAAATATTTTATGAAAACAACATTACTCATTATGGCAGCTGGTATTGGCTCCCGTTTTGGAGGAGGCATCAAGCAGCTGGAGCCGGTGGATGCCAATGGTCACATTATTATGGATTACTCCATCCATGATGCCATCGAGGCCGGCTTTAATCATGTGGTTTTTGTGATCCGCAAGGACATTGAAAAAGAGTTCAGGGAGGCTATCGGGGATCGAATCACTGCTGTTTGCTCCGCACATAGTGTAACCGTGGATTATGCATTCCAGGATCTGCACGACATTCCGGGCGAGTTCCCTGAGGGGCGGACCAAGCCCTGGGGTACTGGTCAAGCGGTGCTGGCTGCAAAAGATGTAGTGAATACTCCATTTGCGGTCATCAATGCGGATGATTATTACGGAAAAGAAGGCTTCCGGGCCGTTCATGAATATTTGGTGTCTGGAGGAGAGGCCTGCATGGCAGGTTTTGTTCTAAAGAACACCCTGTCGGACAATGGCGGCGTTACACGCGGCATCTGTGCGATGGATAAAGACAGCAACTTGACCAAAGTGGTGGAAACCAAGAATATTGTCAAAACTGAATCTGGTGCAGAAGCTGACGGCACGGTTCTGGATCTGAATTCTCTGGTCTCTATGAATATGTGGGGCCTGACCCCGGTTTTCTTGAAAGAGCTAGAACTGGGCTTTATTGAGTTCTTCCAGAAAGAAGTTTTAGCCAATCCTTTAAAAGCCGAGTATCTGATTCCTTCCTTTATTGGAGAGTTGCTTGCACAGGGAAAGATGCAGGTGAAGGTCCTTAAGACCGATGACACCTGGTATGGAATGACCTACAAAGAGGATGTGGCAGCTGTTAAAGAAAGTTTTTACCAGATGCTGGCCGCCGGAGTGTACAAAGCCGATTTGTTTTCGGATCTGTGATTCTTTAAAGGCTGTCGCAGTCACATAGTTGGATTTTAAAAGCCCGGAAAGTTACTGCTTTCCGGGCTTTCTTGTACGAGAAAATACTTGCTAGACAGATGGTTCTGGATTGCAAATTTGTGAATTCGAGAAAAACGGTAAAAAAATGAAAATGTGACATTATAGTGGGTTTTTAAGGAAAATAAATTGGTCGTTTGGTAGATTTTATGAAATATATATCTGTAATGAAGTGAAAAACAATATGGATCGCAGTTATTTGGATAATGAACTGAACAAAATAGGGCTACTCGAATTTGAGAATGAAATGAGAGATCTGGCTCTAGAGCAACCCCATAAAATATCAACAATAACCGGCACAAGCAAACCAGTTACGACAGTCCGAAGAAGTAACGGCAGCAAACGCCTGGTATAAAGCAAGGTCCAAGT
>NZ_NFKB01000063.1:0-13952 GCF_002160175.1 Faecalibacterium sp. An192 | reverse complement strand
CCTGAACCCGCCCCCGCGGCCCCCAGGAAAGGCCGCGCCGTCCGGTTCCCCCATTGGCAGCGGTGGGCGGCAGGCATTGCCGCCTGTGCCGCGGTGGCCGTTGTGGGCAGCCAGACCCTGAATATGGGCTCGGATGGCCTGTCCACCATGAGCCTGCAGCGCGCCGCCGGCGGGGCTGCATCCAGCACCGCGCTGGCCAGCGCCCCTGCTGCCGCCAACTATAGCCTGGACACCGCCGCAGACAACGGAATGGAGTCGCGCAGCGCCGGTTCGGCCGGTGATACCACCGCCGTGGCGGGGGAGAAGATCATCTACACCGCCTATCTCAGCCTGGAGACCAAGGACTACGACACCGCCCGTGCCGACCTGGAACAGGCCCTGGCCGAGGCCGGCGGCTGGATGGAGAACAGCAGCGAGTCCAATAACAGCGACAACACCCGCAGCCTGTCCATGACCCTGCGCGTGCCGGAGGAAAACTATGAGAGTTTCCTGGAGGCCGCCGGCCAGACCGGCAGCGTGGTGACCCGCAGCGAACAGGCCGACGACGTCACCGCCCAGTATACCGACGTGGCGGGCCGCATCGCCAACCTGGAAGGCCAGCGGGACCGCCTGCGGGAACTGCAGGCCAGCGCCGAGAGCCTGTCCGACCTGCTGGACATCGAGGCCCAGCTGTCGGAGGTGCAGTATCAGCTGGAGAGCTGGCAGAGCCAGCTGGACTGGTACGACGACCAGATCGCCAGCTGCACCGTCACCGTCAGCCTGCGGGAAGTGGAGACCTACACCCCCACCGGTTCCAACTTCTTTGAGCGGATGGGCGCCGCCTTCGCCGAGGGCTGGCAGAACTTCGTCCGCGGCCTGGCTGCCATCGCGGTGACCCTGGCCGGCCTGTGGCCGGTGGTGATTCTGGTGGCCGCAGCGGCTGTCGCCGTCGTGGTCCTGTTCAAGCGCCGCCGCCGCTGACCCCGCATCCCGGGCTTTTGAACCCCGCCCAAGAAAAATTTTCAAAAAACTATTGACATCCACCCCGTCCTGTGCTATTATAATGGAGCACTGAGCGATACGACATCGCGAGGCGCACAAAGGAGTCAGCCGAAAGGCCGGCCAGATAGCGCGGGGTGGAGCAGTCCGGTAGCTCGTCGGGCTCATAACCCGAAGGTCGTTGGTTCAAATCCAGCCCCCGCAACCACCAAACACCCGTTAGCGTACAAAACGCTGATGGGTGTTTTTCTTTGCGTATACGCGAAAGTTCAATTAACATTCAACAGGGCGGCCGAGGAGCGGCACAGCGGCATAACCGGCGGCTGACAGGCGGCGGGGAACGGCCTGTGAAAACAGGCCCTGCCCTGCCTGCCAAACGCAGCCGGAGAGCGGAAAAGCCGCTTCCTCATCGTTTTGAGAGACACACCCCCGCCGGAAAAATCCACATAGAGATTTAACACCCCGCATCTGCCCCCACAAAAAAGCGCAGCGCGTTTCCCATGGCCTGGAAAGTGCGCTGCGCCTTTTTGGTTTTCACCTCAGTGGGTGCGGCCCTCTGCGGTGTTCAGATCGGTCTGGTGGGTCTCGATGGCCTCAATGGCGGCCTCGATGCCCCGGGCGATGTCCTGCATGGACAGGCAGGGGGCCGGAGAAGGCCGGTTGACCACCTGGCTGGGGACAAAGGGGACGTGCATAAAGCCGCCCCGCACACCCGGATAGTGTTTGGCCAGGGTGTACAGCACGCCGTACATCAGGTGGTTGCAGACGAAGGTGCCTGCGGTGTTGGACACGCTGGCGGGAATCCCTGCGTTCCGGATATTCTGCACCATGGCCTTGATGGGCAGGGTGGTGAAGTAGGCGGGGGCGCCGTCCTCAAAGATGGGCAGGTCAATGGGCTGGTTGCCCTCGTTGTCCTGGATGCGGGCGTCGTCGATGTTGATGGCGACCCGCTCGGGGGTCAGATCGTAGCGGCCGCCGGCCTGTCCGATGCAGAGGACGGCATCCGGCTTTTCCTTTTCGATGGCGGCAGCCACCGTGTCGATGGATTTCCGGAATACGGTGGGCACCTCCAGCTTCACCACTTCCACGCCGCCCACCTGGTCGTGAACCAGCTTCACCGCTTCCAGAGCGGGGTTGATGGAGTCGCCGCCAAAGGGATCGAATGCTGTCAGCAGCAGTTTCATAGCAGTATTTCTCCTTAAAATCCGTTTTGAAAAGATACTGTGCGGTCCCGGATGGGGGCCGCACAGATCAAGCTTAGAAAGCCAGCAGGTACATCAGCACGATGTGGATTGCCAGCATGGTCAGAGCCACAGGAGCCTGGGCCTTGATGATGGAATACTTGTCCTTGGTCTCCAGCAGAGCCGCGGGCATGATGTTGAAGTTGGCGGCCATGGGGGTGAGCAGGGTGCCGCAATAGCCTGCCGTCAGGCCCATGGCGCCCACAACCACCGGGTTGGCCCCCTGCATGATCAGGAAGGGGATGCCGACGCCCACGGTAATCACCGAGAAGGCTGCGAAGCCGTTGCCCATGATGATGGTGAACAGAGCCATGGCGACGCAGTAGACGGCCACAGCGATCAGGCGGCTGCCGTCGGGGATCACCTTTTCCACGCCGGAGGCGATGACATCGCCCACGCCTGCAGCGGTGAACAGGGAGCCCAGAGCAGCCAGAACCTGCGGCAGGATGCCCACAGGGCCCACGTTGTCCATCAGGCGGGTGCCGTCGGATACAGCGTAAGAGGGCTTGCACTTAAAGAGTGCGAAGGCGATGAACAGGGCAACCAGGGCAGAGACGCCGATGGCGTTGTTGGCGCCCAGGCTGGTCCAGAAGGTGGCGACCAGCACCGCAGTGAGGGCCAGCGCCAAAGCGGGGATAAAGACCTTGTAACCCATCCGGTCCGCATGGGCGCGGGTGGTTTCGGGGCTGGGGACGTCGCTCTTGCTGGGACGAACTTTCCCCAGCGCGGTGAGGACGGCCATCAGAATGACGCAGACGCCGGTGACGTATTTGGGCAGATAGGGGCCGGCGATGAAGGTGAAGGCGAGGATAAACCAGAATCCCGCGGTTAAGAACCGGGAGCCCAGAGCGCTGTCACGCAGCGCCTTGATGCCGGTCAGAATAAAGATCAGGCCGATCACACAGTAAAAGATCTCGGCCACCACCGTACTGAAAGTCCACTCCATTATTTCTTGCCCTCCGTGCCGCTTTTTTTGTACTGGGCGTTCAGCTTCTTGTCAAACAGCAGGTTGAACGCGGTGCCCACAATCACTGCGCACAGCGCAATGGGCAGAGACCAGAGAGCAATCTGCAGGGCGTCCACCGGGTAGCCCTGTTCCGAAAGGGTGGAGACGATCAGCAGGGTGCCGGATGCGCCCATAAAGCAGTTCTGTGCAAAGAAGTTGCCGTAGTTCTCGTTGCTGGCGCACAGGCCCTTGATTTTGTCCTCGGTGGCCTCGTCGATCTTGCCGTAGCGGGCCACGGCTGCGCCCTGGGCCATGGGGTTGATCAGGGGGCGCACAAACTGGGGATGGCCGCCGATGCGCAGCGAGAAGGCCGACGCAATGGAACGGATCACCAGGTAAATGGACACCACGCGGCCGGTGGTGGCGTTTTTCAGTTTGCGGATGAAGTCGACCGCCTTGTCCTTCAGGCCGTAGCGCTCACACATGCCGATGACCGGCAGGGTCAGCACGAACAGGGTGGCGGTGCGGTTGGTAATGAATGCGTTGCCCAGCACATCCAGAATCTCCAGCGGGGTGAGACCCGCCACCAGACCCGTGACAACGCCGGCGACCACAACGGTGGCCAGCGTGTCAAACTTCAGAATAAAGCCGACCACCACGATGAGGACACCTATGAGTTTTAGGATTTCCATCCAATGATACCTCCTTGCATTTTGTGGAGAAAAAGCTTCTTTCTCCACTGAGTCGGTATCAGCTTATCATGATTTCCTATTTATTTCAATAAAGTTTCGAAAGAGGATGGGCCTTTTGATCCAATTCTTGAATTTCCCTGCGGGATTCAGAACCAGCGCCGGACGGCCTCGCCCTGTTCCATCAGGCAAAAGTTCCCGGCCCAGAGGGTAGGGGCTTTGATGACGATGTCAAAATGCCCCTGCGCGTTGTGCTGCCCGCCCAGGGCCAGATTCCGGCCCAGACCGATGTGGAAGGTCCCATAGGTGGACTCGTCCTCGATATAGCAGTTGCCCAGACACTGGGCTTTGCGGTTCAGGCCGATGCCGAACTCGGCGGCGCAGTACGTTTCGGGGTCCTGGAAATGGGCCAGATACTCTTTCAGGCGGCGGCCGTCGGGGGTGTCCCCGATTTCCACCAGGTAGCCTTCTTTGAAGATGAGCTCCAGGGGCTGTTCCAGACGGCCAATGTACCCCAGGGAGCCGTCTACAACCACCCGGCCCTGGGTGGCGGTTTCCACGATGGGCACGTACACCTCAAAACTGGCGGAACCGCACTGGCCGGCCCGGGCGGCGGTGCCGTTGAAAAAGCCGGCCCGGCGGCCCCGGGTGGAAAAGGTCAGATCGGTTCCCAGAGAGGTTACCGCCCGCAGAGTGCCGGTGGCGTTGATCCGCCGCACCATGGGGCGGGCCATCCGGGCGGCGGCAGCCGGGTTCATGGAAAGGAAATCGTATTCAAACATGGAGCGGCCGTCGTTGGTGGACAGCGGCAGGGAGAGAAAGCGTGCGCCATGGTGCAGGGCATAGTCCACCGCGTTGGTGGTGATAAAGGAGTAGTTGGTCGCCCCAATCACCACGTCGGCGTAGGACATGATCCGCCGCATTTCCTCCACACAGTCTCCCCGCTGTACCTCGTTGGAGGAGAGCACCGACACCTTGGTCACAATTCCGCGCTGTTCGGCCGCGGTGACAAAGGCTTCGGCCTCCCGCAGGTGGGATTCATCGGTGATAAAATAAAAGACTTCTTCGGGTTTTCCCCGCAGCCAGTCCGATACGATCACGGCTGCGCCATGTTCCAGTTCCATCCAACATCTACCATTCGGCCGTTCTGCTGCGACCTGCCTCTCCTGTGTCGTTCCGTCTTATTCTGCGCAAGACGCACTATTTTCATTATATCGGGGCCGCGCCGGCCCTGTCAAGGGGAGGGCGGCGTTCCGGTGCGGTGCCGCTCCCGGCCGCCGTATGGCTGCCGTCGGCGCTGGCCCTGCCCGGGAGGGAATGGAGCAAGCCGGCGTCCCCGCAGCCGGGACAGGAAAGAGAAAAACAGCGCCTGGCTTCTATAAAAAGTCAGGCGCCGTTTTCATGGTTTTAAGACAATCTCCGGTGGGGCGTGAACCGGGCAAGATGGTTCCCGCCGGTGAAAAGCAGATCTGGCCCCGGCTGTGATGCGGCCGGGGATGGAACACAAACCCGCTTCCGGATGTCAGGCCGGCAAAGCGTCGTGTTTTCTGAGGAACATTTTTGTGGACAGACAGGTGATCCCGATGCCCAGCAAAACCATCAGCAGGCCTGCCATGAGCCCAAGGGTTCGGTTTGTGGTCAGCAGGGCGTAGAGCGGCATCGACAAGAAGGAGCCAAGATTGATGGTGCCATGAATCACCATGGTGACCGCAAGGTTATCGGTCCGCCAATAGATCCAGGCCAGCAAAATCCCGACGACAAACACCGATGGCCAGGAAAGCATCCGGTGTCCCAGCAAAAAGAAAACAGATGAGCATACGACGGCTGTTTTATAGGAGAAGGATCTGGAAAAGGACCCAAATAGGATTCCCCGGACCAGGAGTTCTTCCAGGACGGGTATCAGCACCACAGTGGTTACTATGGACACCGTCAAAAAGAAAGGATCGGGAAGTGTTTGTTCAGAGGTTATCTTGCCGCTCAAAAAGCCAAAAAGAATCCCTGTTTTGGAAATCAGAGCCAGGCCAAGGCCAATTCCGAGACAAAAGAGGAGCTGAGAACCCTTCAAATCCCGGCTGCTCATATGCAGCATCTGTTTTCTGTGAAGCAGGAAGGCATACACCATCAATAAAATGCCCCCGGTAATGGTCATGTAATACGGTACTGAGATATAAGTATACACCACGAATTGCACTAGAAAATAACTGATAAAAGCCAAAATTGCCTGGTACGGTTTCATATGGATTCATCCTCCTTTCATGCAATCAAAATGGCCAATGGGACCATACCATCAACAGAAATACAGCCGGCCCGTAAAATGGAACGCGGGCCGCTGCCGGCAACCTGAAAATCACACCCTGGCAAACAGCAAAACCTATTATACACATTATAGCACGGAATTCTCAAAAAGCAGCAGTTTTATTGGAGCGGGGGATGGGCCCTCCAACCAAAAAAGGCAGGCGTCCCCGGGAACAGAGGGGGAACGCCTGCCTTTGGCTGAGTCAAACTCTCAGCCCAGGAGGAAAACATACATGACGATATAGTGGCACAGGCTGCCGGCCATCACAAAGAGATGGAAGATCTCGTGCATCCCGAAATTGGGGTGGCGCTGTTCAAAGCCGGGGCGCTTGAGGGCGTAGATGACGCCGCCCACCGTGTAGAACAGCCCGCCGGCCAGCAGCCAGCCGAAGCAGGCGGGGGACAGGCAGGACAGCAGCTGGGGCAGCGCAAAGATGCAGGCCCAGCCCATGGCGATATACAGCACCGAGGACACCCACTTGGGGCAGAACACAAAGAACAGCATGGAGCAGGCCCCCAGGATGGTGCAGCCCCAGATCACCGCCAGCAGGATGCCGCCGGACAGCCTGGGCAGCGCCAGCAGGCACACCGGGGTGTAGCTGCCCGCAATGAGGACAAAGATCATGATATGGTCGATCTTTTTCAGCAAAGTTTCCCGGGGATGGGCGGCGGGGATGGTGTGGTAGGCGGTGCTGGCGGCGTACAGCGCAATCAGGCTGAATGCGTAGATGGTCATGGACAGCAGGGCCAGAGGCTGGCCCGACTGGGCCGCCTTGATGATGAGGGGGATGCTGGCCCAGGCGAAGCCGATGGCCCCGATGAAATGGGAGATGGCGCTGGCAGGGTCCTTGATATACAGGGTGTGGCGCCGGATCGGGTAGGGCTGACGGGAAGCGGCAGACATGTTCATGGTTGGATCATCCTTTCCTGTCCCTTGGGCATCAATCTGTTGTATGCTGTATCCGGCCAAAGGGTGCCGCTCCGGGCGGCAGCCTCCGGCTGTCGGGATTGCCTTTAGCTTTACACAAGGTTTTGAAAAACTTGATATCAGATACTATACATCACAATCTTTCCCCTGTCAAGCCTAAAAATTTTGAGGGATTGGCGGGAGCGCCCTTCGCACAATCCACAAAAGCCGGATGTACATTTTGTAGGATGCGCAAAAAACAGGTCCGCCATCCCGTCAAACGGCGAGAAAGAATGGCTCCTCTGCCTCAGAGCTGCCCGGCAAAAAAGAAACGCACCAGACGAAACCGTCCGGTGCGTTTTTGGTTTGGCTGCCTGCACGCCCTTTCTGCGGGGACGTGCAAAAAGAGCAAAGAGGTCAGGCGGGCGGCCTGCGCCAGCCGCTGCGCCTGGACAAGGCGGCTGCCGGGAGCGCCGTCACCGGCTTATAGGGCCGCGGCGCCCGAAATGCTAAAGAGAGGTCGTTGGGCGTCTCCCGCGCGGGGCCTGCCGGTGTGCGTTCCAACCCCCGGCGGTGCCGGCGCTGTGGCCAAGAGAGGGTGTCAGTCCAGATCCTCGCCGTTGGTGGCGATGACTTTTTTGTACCAGTAGAAGCTGTCCTTGCGCAGACGACTGTAGTCGCCGGTGCCGTCGTCGTACTTGTTGACGTAGATGAAGCCGTAGCGCTTGGCCATTTCGCCGGTGGAGGCGGACACCAGGTCGATGCAGCCCCAGGGGGTGTAGCCCATCAGGTCCACGCCGTCCTTGACAGCCTCGGCCATCTGCTGGATGTGGCTGCGCAGGTAGTCGATGTGGTAGCTGTCGTGGACGGTGCCGTCGGCCTCCAGAGTGTCGTAGGCCCCCAGACCGTTCTCCACCACCATCAGGGGGATGCGGTAGCGGTCATAGATCTCGTTCAGGGAGTAGCGCAGGCCCTGGGGATCAATCTGCCAGCCCCAGTCGCTGGCCTTCAGGTAGGGATTCTTGAATCCGCCCACAATGTTGCCGTCGATGTGGTCGGCGTCCTTGTGGGTGGTGACGCAGTTGGACATGTAGTAGCTGAAGGTGTAGAAGTCCACTGTGCCCTTTTTCAGGATTTCGGCGTCGCCCGGCTCCATCCGGACGGTGACGCCCTGGTCGGCCCACATCCGCTTGGCGTAGCTGGGATATTCGCCCCGCACCTGGACGTCGGAACAATACCAGTTGGTCTGGCGCATGGCCTGCTGGTTGGCCAGAATGTCGGCGGGGTCGCAGGTGTAGGGATAGGTGGTGATGAAGCAGTCCATGTTGCCCATCTTGAACTGGGGATAGTGCTGATGGGCGTAGTCCACCGCCAGGGCGCTGGCAATGAACTGGTGGTGCAGCGCCTGGAACCGCTCCTGGGGCTTGTCCGGCACCTGGGTCATGGGGCCCTCAAAGCCCTGGATGGTGCCCAGGCCCAGCACCGAGCCCATGGGCATCATGCCGCAGTTGATCTCGTTGAAGGTGAGCCAGTAGGTGACCTTGTCCTTGTACCGCTCAAAGATGGCCTTGCAGTAGTTCATGTAGAAGTCTACCAGACGGCGGTCGGCCCAGCCGTTGTACTTCTGGGCTAGAGCGTAGGGCAGCTCATAGTGGCTGATGGTCACCAGAGGCTGGATGCCGTGGCGCTTGCAGCAGTCGAACACCCGGTCATAGAAGGCCAGACCGGCCTCGTTGGGCTGGGTTTCCTCGCCGGTGGGGAAGATGCGGGTCCAGTTGATGGAGGTGCGGAACACCTTGAACCCCATCTCGGCAAAGAGGGCGATGTCCTCCTCGTAGTGGTGGTAGAAGTCGATGGCCTGATGGCTGGGATAGAGCCGGTCGGGGTGGATGGTCTGGGTCACCCATTTGGGATTGGTGTGGCTGCCGTTGGTGCAGTGGTCGGGCACGCTTTCGCCCTTGCCGTCCACGTCCCATGCGCCCTCAAACTGGTTGGCGGCGCAGGCGCCGCCCCAAAGGAAATCATCGCGGAAAACGCTCATGGTGAATCACCCTCCTAAAAACATAACAAAACGGGGCGCAGCATGGCGGCCGCGCCCCTCTTTCTGTTCAGCAGCTGTGTGCCGGATGCTTATACATAAATATACAAGACCCCGCCCCAGCCTGTCAAGAAGGCCCGCGGCCGGCCGCACATAAAAAGGGGGCCTTCCCTGCTGCAGGAAGGCCCCGGGGCATATGGTGCGAAAGGAGGAAAAATCAGAACAGACCGGTGATGCGGCCGTCGTCGGTGACGTCGATGTTGACGGCGGCGGGGACCTTGGGCAGGCCGGGCATGGTCATGATGCTGCCGCAGATGACCACCACAAAGCCGGCGCCGGCGGCCAGACGGACCTCACGGACGCTCATCCGGAAGCCGGTGGGAGCCGCCTTGAGGGCGGCGTTGTCGCTGAAGCTGTACTGGGTCTTGGCGATGCAGACCGGCAGATTGCCGTAGCCCATGGCGGTCAGCTCGTCCAGGGTCTTGGCGGCGGCGGGGCTGTAGTCCACGCCGTCGGCGCGGTAGATCTTGCCGGCCACAGCCTCGATCTTCTCCCGCAGAGAGGCCTCCAGGGGATAGGTGTACTGGATGGGACGGTCCTCCATGATGGACAGGACGGCCTCGGCCAGGGCCTTGCCGCCCTCGCCGCCCTTGGCAAATACCTCGCTCAGGACGCAGGGCACGCCCTGGTCGGCGCAGAACTGGGACACGATGGCCTGCTCTTCCTCGGTGTCGGTGGGGAAGGCGTTGACGGCCACCACCACCGGCAGGCCGAAGTTGTCCTTCATGTTCTCAATGTGGCGGCCCAGGTTGGCCAGACCAGCCCGGACGGCGTCGGGATTGGGGTTGTTCAGGTCGGCCTTGGCCACGCCGCCGTGGCTCTTGAGGGCCCGGACGGTGGCCACCAGGACGCAGGCCGAGGGGGCGATGCCGGCGGCCCGGCACTTGATGTCCAGGAATTTCTCGGCGCCCAGGTCAGCGCCGAAGCCGGCCTCGGTGACCACATAGTCGGCCAGGGCCAGGCTGAGACGGGTGGCCATGACGCTGTTGCAGCCGTGGGCGATGTTGGCGAAGGGACCGCCGTGGATGATGGCGGGGTTGTGCTCCAGAGTCTGGACCAGGTTGGGGTCGATGGCGTCCTTCAGCAGGGCGGCCATGGCCCCGGCGGCGCCGATCTGGCCGGCGGTCACCGGCTGGCCGTCGTAGGTGTAGGCGCAGACAATGCGGGACAGGCGCTCTTTCAGGTCGGCCAGGCTGGAGGCCAGGCAGAACACCGCCATCACCTCGCTGGCCACCGTGATGTCAAAGCCGTCCTCCCGGGGGGTGCCGTTGACCTTGCCGCCCAGGCCGTCCACGATGAAGCGGAGCTGACGGTCGTTCATGTCCATGCAGCGCTTCCAGGTGATGCGGCGGGGATCGATGTGGAGGGGGTTGCCCTGCTGGATGCTGTTGTCGATCATGGCGGCCAGCAGGTTGTTGGCGGTGCCGATGGCGTGGATGTCGCCGGTGAAGTGGAGGTTGATGTCCTCCATCGGGACCACCTGGGCGTAGCCGCCGCCGGCTGCGCCGCCCTTCACGCCAAAGACGGGGCCCAGCGAGGGCTCACGCAGGCAGAGCATGGTCTTTTTGCCCAGGGCGCACAGGGCGTCGGCCAGGCCCACACTGGTGGTGGTCTTGCCCTCGCCGGCGGGGGTGGGGCTGATGGCGGTGACCAGAATCATCTTGCCCTGCTTGGCGGGGTTCTCGGCCAGATGATGGTTGATCTTGGCCTTGTAGTGGCCGTAGGGGATGACGTCCTCGGGCTGGAGGCCCAGCTGGGCGGCAATCTCGGTGATGGGGCGGAGGGTGGCTTCCTGAGCGATCTCGATGTCAGACTTCATAGCAGTTTTCTCCTTTGCTGACAAACAAAAAGGGCAGCGCTGCGCGGCAAATACCGCGCAAGGCTGCCCAGACGGTCGGCTTTGACGAACTCCCGGTCCGCATGTGGTGATACTCCACACAGGGGAAGCAGCGCTTCCCGCTTTCCGTCAGCGAACAGGGATTCCTTGCTTTGTAAGAATAACACAGAGGCCCGGCGCTTGTCAAGACTGACTGTGCGCGTCCGGGTTACACGGCGGGCACATACCCCGCTTTTTCGATGCAGCGGACGCCGTCCTCGGTGGACAGCCAGTCATAGACCTGACGCTCGGGGCTGTCGGCGGCGGCCGACGCCCGGATCACCGCATAGAAATCGTTGCACAGGGGGTACTCCTGGCTGGCGATGGTGTCGTTGGAGGGGGTCACGTCCTCCACGGCCAGCAGCCGCAGGCCCGGCTGGCTGTACATCTGGTCGATGTAGTAGTAGACCGAGAAGCCGATGGCGTTGGCGCTGTTGTTGTAGGAGGCGATGCTGTCCACCAGGCCGCCCATGGAGGCGGGGGCCAGCTCGGTGGGAGCCTCCATCAGCTCGCCGTCCCCGATCAGCAGATTCTGGAACAGGGTCTGGCTGCCGCTGTCCTCTCCCCGCTGGAAGGCCACAATGGGGGTGTCGTCGCCGCCCACGTCCTTCCAGTTGGTGATGTGACCGGCGTAGATCTCCCGCAGCTGGTCCTGGGTGAGGCTCTGGACCGGGTTGTCCTCGTTGACGATAAAGACCAGGGCGTCCCGGCCGATGGCCTTCTGTTCCAGCTGGGTGCCGGCCTGGGCGATTTCGTCTTTGACGTAGTCGGGGGCCTCGTAGACAATCAGGAGCTGGGCCAGATCGGAGTCGTAGACCCCCATGTTCTCCCAGGCGTAGGCGGTGGTGCTGACCGAGATGGCGCTCTGGGCCTCGGTGAGGTCGGCGCCGGTGGTGTCGGCCATGATCTGGGCCATCAGGGGGATGCAGGCGGTGGAGCCGTCCACCCCGGGGAACTCCTCCGGGGTCAGAAAGGGCTCAGCCGGTGCGGCGCTGGATGCGGAATCCTCCGAACTGGCGGAGGAAGAAGCCAGACTGCTGCACCCGGCCAGCAGGGCCGCGGCGGTGCCCAGACCCAGGGCGGTCAGAAAGCTGCGTCGGGAGATAGAAGCGGTACGAAACATAAAAATGCCTCCTTAAATTACCAATAGTAGTGCCCGTCGTCGTCCGACAGGGAGGAAAAGACGCTTTCGGAGTAGACCCAGGCCCCGGTGTAATCCATAAAGCCCCGCTCAAAGCCCCGCCGCGCCGGGAAAATCCCGTCGGGCAGTTCGTAGACGGTGGGGGATACCACGTCGGCCAGGCCGCTGAGAAGGATGTTCCCATGGCTGTCCACCACGTTGTAAAGGGTGCTGTTGCCCAGGCCAGTGTAGGCAGCCTGATAGAGGGGGCCGCTGGGACCGTCGGTCAGGTAGAGCAGACGGTCATAGGTCATGCCGGGGTCGGTGGAGGTGTCGTACAGCAGGCCGGATGCGTCGTAAATCTGATAGGCCACCGACTGATAGTCCTCCGACTCCAGGGACAGCAGGATATAGCCGTCCTCAAAGCTGTAGATGGAGGCCTGTGCCGCGCCGTGGAGCTCGGGGACCAGAATGGTCTGGGAGCCGTCCTCACCGCAGATCAGCAGGCTGCCGTCCTCCAGCAGGAAAACGGCGCTCTCCCCGTCCAGATCGTAGGACAGAGAGCTGAGCAGGGGCAGGGCCGAACCGTCGGCCAGGTAGAGGATGCTGCCGCCGTCGCCGTCCGATACCAGCGCCATGTCCGGGCTCCAGTAGGAGCAGGGGGCGTCATAGAAGGCCAGGGGAGCGGGGTCGTCCAGGGTGCGCACCACATACTGGCCGTCCGCCTGCTGGTAGCAGAGCATCTCCTCCCCGCAGAAGCTGAAGAACCGGGGGATGTACTCCTGGGTGGCGGGGTTGTAGAAGCTGGTGGTCCATTCCTCGGCGGATGCGTCGTAGATCTGAATGCCCACATAGCCGGTCTCGCCCTCAAAGCCGTAGGCCTGGAAGGCGTAGGCGTTGTCCACCCGCAGCAGTTCATCCCCGTCCAGGGTCATCACCTGCACCGAGGAGCTCTCCATGTCGGCCCGCTGGGGGTCGGAGGTGACGGTCAGCACCACCTGGTCCTCGTTGGTGGGGATGCAGCTGGTGGTGTTGGCGGGCAGGGGGATCTCTTCGCCGTTGCTCAGGTCCACCAGACGGCAGCCGGTTTCGCCGTTGGGCCCGGCGTCCACCCGGCGGGGGCCCGGCTCCAGGGCCAGCAGATCATCGGACAGGGCCGCCCGCCACTCGCCGTCCTCCGACCAGAGCAGTTCGCCCTCGTCGTCGTATACGGCGGTGTACCAGCCGTCGGGGCCGTTGCCGCCCTTCTGCCAGCCCACCGGATGGCCGGTGTCGGGGCTGCTCAGAAGACGGATATCCTCGGAGGGCTCACCTTTGTACAGCACCTGGTCGCCCCGCAGCAGGGTGCCGCCGCCGGTGCTGTTGGCACTGTATAAAAACCGGAGGGTGTCGTCCTCAATGATCACCACCGGCCGGGGGCCGGCGGGTTCTTCCTCCACCATCTGGGAGGATTCGTTCAGGGGGGCCAGCGGAGCACAGCCGGCCAGGGCGGCAGCCAGCGCCAGGCATGCCATGGGAACGATGTATTTTTTGCGCATGGTTGTTACCTCATCTTATCATTGCCTTTTCCAGATGCCAAAATTTGGCCCTGGTACTTTTAATACGGTCCTTCTGCCGTTTAGATTGCGAAAGAAGTATGACTGTTGTGTGATAAATCTGAGGAAACGCCCGGCACAAAAAAAGCCCCCGCCCGAAGTGAACCGGTCCAAATTGTGCGGACAGTACAAAAAAGCCCCAAGTGTAGGATATTAGGATTCAGCAGGAGTGGCGGAGCGTTAGCGGAGCCACTCCTGCTTTCGTTT
>NZ_NFKB01000062.1:0-14227 GCF_002160175.1 Faecalibacterium sp. An192 | reverse complement strand
GTGCTTGGCAACATAGAAGTCCACCAGCGTGCCGTTTTCTTTCAGCTTGATAATGCTGCCGGTGGACTTGTTGCCCAGGGTAGTTGTGGCCATTAGATTTCCTCCTTTATGAGAGGGGGCGCACGGAGCGCCCCCAAACCGTTATTTTTCGTTATTCACTGGCGGGCTGGGCCTGGTAGTAAATGGCGCTCTTTTTGTTGTCCAGCACAAAAGCGCCGTAGCAGATGCGCCCCTCCACCAGGGAGCCGGAAATGCCGGGAGGATTTTCATGCACGGTGTAATCCTCCAGCTTGACGGGGGCCACGGTGGCGCAGGGGTGGGCCACCATAAAGCCAAAGTCCTCCGGGAGCCGGGCGGCGGGGATTTTCTGCACATTCATCCCGTCCAGAATACCAATGACGCCCTGGAGCCGGAGCTCATTGCCTACATTGGTTTCCATGATGATGTCCTTGCACTTCTTCATCAGGACGTAGATGGCGGGGGTGACCACCAGCACCCGGCCCGTCTCCGGGACCTCGGCGTCATCCAGCGCCTGGGAGGCGGCCAGGATTTCCGTGTAGATGTTGGTGTTGGTCAGCGCCTTGGCGGCGGGCTTGTTCCCAGCGCCGGTACACATCACGCCGTAGACATAGGCGTCCACCTCCGGGATGACAACCTCCCTGTTCTGTCGGGCCAGGGCAGAGGCGGCCTGGAGCTGGGCGGCGGTTTCGTCCGTGTCCAGCTTGTCAATGGCAAAGGTGAAAGAGCGGTCCTTGGTGAGGGTAAACTCCTCCGTGGTGGCGTCCAGGGAGTCCACGGCACCGTAGCGGCTCCAGTTGGTGCCGGTGGGGCCGGTGCGCCCGTAGTCGTTCATGGCAGAGGTGGTGACTTTGTAGACCTTGATGGTGTGAGCCCCGGTCCAGTCAAAATCCTGGTTGGTGAGGAGGCTTTTCTTGCTCTCCGTGGAAAACTGTTCATCCGTGTAAGGCTGAAATTTGGTTACAAGATTGATAGCCATAGTATAAAATCACTCCTAAAATTCTCAGATTTTAGGCTTGAAAGCTGCCGCAAGGCGGGCGTTGATGCTGTCGGGGTTTCCGTCCCTGTCCGGGCTGGCCGGTTTCCATCCCTTGAGGACGGGGTCCTGTTTCTTCGGAACGACACCGGGGAACAGCTCCACTAGCTTGTCAGCGGCGGCCTTGAATTTGGCCGTGTCAGAGCTGTCCAGCACCTCCAGGAGCGCCGCCGGATAGCCTTTAGTGTCCAGGTATTCCCGGCAATCCAAACGGGCCTCACGGGCCTCCAGAGCCTTTTCCCGCTCGTCTTTCTTGGCCTGTCCGGTGAGCTTTTCCCGCTCACGAGCCAGCCGATCAGACACAATGCGGTTTACTTCGTCCTGGGTGAATGTTCGTTCTCCGCCGCTTGCCCCCGGCGTGGGGTCTTGGGTCTGCTGCTGGGTGTTGTTGAGTTCTTCACTCATAGTGCAATCCTCCATTTTTACGCCCTGGGTGGGCTGATTTACGGGGGGCAGGCCTACCGCTGAAACCTTAACAAATGTCAACAAGTGTCAACATAGAGGGGTGGGGCCCCGGCGAATGCTGAAACACCGGGGCCCCTATATGAAAACAGGAGGCCACCCCATGACCGTGCGAGAGTGTTTCCGCCGCCCCGCCGCCCAGACGGGGAGGAGGAACGCTCTCACTGTAATAATGGCGCTTGCCGTTTCAACAATCCTCAACAGCAGAAAAGCGGGGAGCCGCAGCTCCCCGCCCTTTTTATGGCCGACTTTTTCCGCTGTTTTGCTGTTCCTCCAGCTCCTCCATGAGTATGTAGAGCTCCGCCGGGTCCGGGGCATATTCCCCCCGGATAAATTCTGGGCTGAACACGTCCAGACTGCAAAAGCTGTATTTATGCTTTGGAGAAGTTGCGTAGCCGTGGTAATTCAATATGATGTGGTTCCTGATTGCCACGCAGGCATAGGCCGGGAAAGTGGTCCCCTTGGGTATGCCGTACTTCATGGCCTGATCTGCCACCTCTACCAGCGTTTCATAAGCGCAGGAAACGGCCTCCTCCCGTCCAATGGGCACCCCGTCACACTTCACATTGGCGTACTTCCAGGCCGTCCATTTGGCGGCGTCCATCGTGTCCACAATGGCCACGTTGCGCTCCGCCAGGGTGGTGAACGGCTTGTAGCGGTCCTCTGTCAAGTGGCGCTCCATCTCTGCCCTTGCGGCGCTGTACTCCGGGAAAGCCTCATCCGGCTCCACCCCCAGGGCCTCCGCTACGGCCTCGGCGGTTTCGCTCTTAATGCGGTTAATGGTCCGGCCCCTGCTGGGCTGCCCGCCACGCTCCACGCCGTTATAGTTGAACGCATAGCCCCGGCGGCGTAGCTCCTCTGCAAATGCCCGGCGGCCCGGAAAGCCCGCCGCTTTGCGGAGCGCCCGGAGCCTCTGAACGTCCACGGGCACGGTGAATGAACCGAGTTTTAATCCTTTACGCATATTCAATTCTCCCCTCTTGCACCACGGCGGCCCTTTGTGGTACAATGAGGGCGCACGGGTGCTGTGATTGACTGTCGTGGCGTTTGTGCATTGCTCTCCCGGTGTTAGCAGCGCCGGGGAGCCTCTGGCGGTTTGGTCTGTTAGCAGCAGCCCAAACCGCTATTTTTATTGAGTTTTATTGACCACCCTGGGGCGGAAATAATAGGCGTTGCCGGAGCGGTACAGCTCCAGGCGGCCCTCCAGGGCCATTTTCTCTGCCTCCTCAAGCATGACGGTCCCGAAAGACACCCCCAGATCATCCGGCGGGTATTCCCGGCCCATTGCGTAGAGGCGGGCCTCCGATATTCCCTCAGAGGGCGGGCGGCGCTGAAAAAGCGCCTCTAAAATGGCCCTTGCTTGTTCATGCCTACTCATTATCAGATCTCCCTCAAATGTTCCGGGTACTTGTTGCGGCTAAAACCGTTGCGGCACAAGGGTTTTCGGCCTTTTGCAACATTTGCACCGACTTTTTCATCTTTATTTTTATTTTGTGCCTTTTAGAGGATTTAGAGAGTACATATAAAATCCGTTATTTTCTCTAATTCCTCTAAACTACCTACATACTGCCCATTTATATTTAATGTTCCAAATGTTCCGTTCCATCCAAAAATCAAGTAATATCAAGGGTTTCCGGCGGAACATTGCAACATTGAGGGCGCTTGAAAGTTACAAATGCCGGTTTTGTCGCTTTCGGTACTTGAAAGTTACAAAATTCTCTAACTGTAACTTTCACGGCTGTTTGTTCCATCCCTTTTGCACTCCGTAGGGGCCAAACCTGCCAGCCTTGCCGGTTTTGTTCCACCCTCCCAGGGAGGCGATTGCGGCATTTATCTCCACGGCGTCCGCATAGGTCATGGTGTCCTGGGGCCTGCCCCAGGCCTCCACCCAGACCTCCAGGGCGCACACCCGGTCACGGTCCACAAGGCCCTCCTCCGTGGGAGGCTCCGCCCAGAATTTCCGCCGCTCCTCTATGCTCCAGTCCCCCCAGTTTGAGGGGATTTTCCGGGCCAGAAAGCCGGGGATGGATTGCAGGGGGAGCGGGGCTGTTTCCCGCCTGTGGGCCGCTCGTATCTCCTCCAGCGTGGGCAGCCCGTAGGGCTTGAGCGTGTCCTGCCGCTCCCCGGACAGATCGGGAGCGAACACGCCCAGGGCCTTTGCCACCTTGATGATGGTCTTGGGCCTGCCGGAGCCGTGGTTGAGTATCACGGAGAGGCGCTTTTGCGTCAGCCCGGCCCGCTCCGCCAAGTCCTTATAGCGGGGGATGCCCCGCTGGGCCATGAGGGCATCCACCCGCTTTCTGTCTATCTTCACAGCTCATCCGCCTCCCAGAAAAGCCCGTCCAGGTGCAGAGTGGCCTCCCGGCGCTCCGCCCGGCCGATGTCCAGCACCTTGTAGCCCTGCCGCCCAAAGGCCCGCATGATGAGCTCCTTGGAGCTCTGGCCCACAAGCTGGGCGGCGTGGAGCTGGTCCAGGGTGAACACAATGGCGTCCTCTCTGGTTTCGTGGGTACGCTGGTCCTCCACCAGCACGTCAAAGCGGCGGAGCTGCACAGTCATGGTAGTTTTCAGCATTTCAAGATACCTCCATAATATTTTTCTGGGTGTTCGCCTGGACCCACGCCGCCAGGCCTGCACGGGAGATGCGGACACGGGTGCCGATACGCAGCACGGGGAAGTCCGCCCGGTGGATAAGGTTGTAAACCGTCTTGGAGCACACCCCCAGCTCCTCCGCCGCCTCCTGGACGCTCAAGGTGAGCTTGCCCTCCTGGGCCACGGCCTCCACCGGCACGATGGGCGGCGGGGTGATTTCCTCCAGGGCAAAAGAGGTGTGGCCCCGCTCCAGCAGCGCCCGCCCTGGGTCATCGCTCTCCAGCTCAAAGGTGTGTCCGCCGGGGAGCTTTACTTTCCATTTACGCATTGTTCAGTCCTCCTTTTCCATGATTTCCGGCCCCAGCACCGCCGCCAGCTTGCGGGCGGTTTCCTCGGAGCAGGTCTTTCCGCTTTTGACGGCGGTAATGGTCACCCGGCTCACGCCGGACAACTCCGCCAGCCGCTTTTGGTTGATGTCCCGCCGGGCCAGCGCCGCCGCAAATGCTACTCGGTCAATTCTCATGTGGTGCTCACCTCCTTTAGCATTTGCTCATACTCTGATTATAGCAGTATCATTTGCTAAAGTCAACAGGGAAAATGAGCAAATGCTAAAATATTTTTCTTGACCTTTTGCAAATGCGAGAGTATTATATATTTGAGGTGATGCACATGACCACGGGACAGCTCATAAAAGCCGCCCGCAAAAAAGCAGGTATGACACAAGAGGAGCTCGGAAAAAAGATAGGTGTTTCCGGGTCCTCAATGGCCCAATGGGAAAACGACCTCCGCAATCCAAAGCTGGACACGCTCCAGCGGATAGCCGCCGCCCTGGGGGTCCCCGTCCAGGACCTTATCAGCGATTGGGAGGCCGTGGATAAAGAGGAATTTAAGCGGGTATTCATATATGGGGAGGGTATCAAAGACCGCATAGACGCCGCCCTGGACCGGCTCAACGATGAGGGCCAGGAAAAGGCGGCGGAGCGGGTGGAGGAGCTGACAGAAATACCCAAATACCAGAAATAATGCCCCGCCCCGGTGCTGCTAACACCCGGCGGGGGAGAAGTCCACGACAGTCAATCAACGGCACCCGTGCGCCCTTTTGCGCCGGGTGGGAAAGGAGCACATCATGGCCAAAAGAGGCGCAAAGGGAGCGGGGAACATCCGCAAGCGGACCATCACCCGCAACGGCAGACAATACACCTATTGGGAGGGCCGGGTCACTACGGGCCGGGACCCCACCACAGGGAAACAAGTGCAGCGCTATTTCAGCGCAAAGACCCAGAAAGAAGTCCTGGAGAAGATGCAGGCGGTGGCGGTGTCTGTCAATGACGGCACATACACCCCGCCCTCAAAGCTCACCGTGGGCCAGTGGCTTGACATCTGGGCGGGCAATTACCTGGGCGGGGTCAAGTACAACACCACCCGCATTTACAAGGGCAACATCAAAAACCACATCACGCCCGCCCTGGGCGGTGTCCGGCTCTCTGATCTGCACCCCCACACGGTCCAGGTGTTTGTAAACGGCCTCCAGGGGCTTTCCCCTCAGTCCGTGCGGATGGTCCACCAGGTCCTCCACCACGCCCTGGAGCGGGCCGTCATGCTGGGCTACATCCCGAAAAATCCCGCTGCCGGGTGCGTACTGCCCCGCAAGGCCCAAAAGGAAATACACCCATTGGACGATGAGCAAGCTGCCGCCCTGCTGGATGCCGCCAGGGGCGGAGAGCTGGAGAACATGGTCACGGTGGCCCTGTTTACCGGCCTCCGCATTTCGGAGCTGCTGGGCCTCACCTGGGATGCCGTAGACTTTGAGCGGGGTACGATAACGGTTGACAAGCAGCTTGCCACGTTCTACGCCCAGAAAGAGGCGGGGCCGTTCACCACGCCCAAAAACGGAAAGCCCCGGACCATTGCCCCGGCGGCGTCTGTCATGGCCGCCCTCCGTGCCCAGCGCCGCCGCCAGATGGAGGCGCAGCTCCGGGCGGGCCCGGCCTGGAGCAATCCCCACGGGCTGGTATTCACCGGGGAGAACGGGGGCCGGGTGCTCCAGCAGACGGTGGACAAGCATTTCCGGGCGCTCACCAAAGCCGCAGGCCTGGAGGGGGTTCGCTTTCACGATTTGCGCCACACATACGCCGTCAACGCTATCCGGGCCGGGGATGATATAAAGACCATCCAGAGCAATTTGGGCCACGCCACAGCGGCCTTTACCCTGGACAGATACGCCCACTTTACAGAGCGGATGAGGCAGGACAGCGCCCAGCGCATGGAGGGTTTCATCAAAGAGGTAATGAAACTGTAAAGGGGGAAAAATGGGAAAAGCGCTCCACGCCATTGCATTGCAAGGCATGGAGCGCTCTTTTTTGATATGCCGGTCATGTCAATGCGGACCTCCGCCGTAGTGAAACGGTTGATGGCGTCCCGCTCCGCAATGTCCCGCAAATACTCCAGCTCCTCCGTGGAGGTGCTGAGGGCATCGGCGGCGGCCCCGGTGTTGGCGGCGGTCTGCCCGGTGTTGCCCAAAAGGTCATCCATGGCAAAGTCACCATATCCGCCGGTGCCCAGGCCGCCCGCTCCGTAGTCCGTAGCAGCGCCCAGGTCCATGTCAAACAGGCCACCCACGGCGTCAGAGATGCCGCTGGCCACGCCGTCACCCCAGTTGGCTCCAGCGTTGAAAGCGTCCCCCACCCAGCCGTTCTGCCAGGTGTCAAAGGTGCTCATGCCCTCGTTGAAAGCGTCCCCTACACTCACAAAGTCCTGGATGTTGCCGGAGGCCTCCGCCGCCTTGGCGGCGTAGTCGCTGGCCGCATTGGTGATGCCGGAATAGTCAAACTCCACAAAGGGCAGCTTGTTCAGCGCCTCGCAGATACCGGCCACCACGGTGAGCGCCGTGGAAAGCAGGTTGTAAAACCAAGCCTGCACGCCGGAGATGACATTGCTGAACGCAATGCCGATGTTTTGAGCACAGGCCCCCAGGGCGTTCCAGATGCCCAGGGCAATGTTGGCGATGGTCAAGCCCAGGTTGACAAAGAATTGCACCACCACATTGATGCCGCCGCAGATGACGCCAAAGCCGCTGTTGGCGATGCCGGTAAACTTGGCGATGGCCGAACAGGCGGCGTAGATGGCCGCCACAAGGGCGATGACCAGCACCACAATCCAGGTGATGGGACAGGCCAGCAGGGCCGCATTGAGCCCATACTGAGCCGCAGTCTGGGCAAAGGTGGCCCCGGTGCTCATCATCAATGCCGCTGCTTTCACGCCCTCAGCCAGCGCCATGGCGGCGTTGATGCCGTTGGTGATGAGGGCCACGGCATTGTAGGCGATAAAGGCGGCCACCAGGCCGTAGACAATGGGGCTTATCCAGCTCCAGTTGTCCACCACAAAGGCGGCCCCGTTGATGAGGAGGTCCAGCACGCCGGTGGCCACCGTGGCCAGCATGGCCAGCCCGTTGATGGCCCCGTTGATGACCGTGTTAAACTGAGCGCTGTTTGCCACCTGGTTGAGCCGTGTGAGCACAGGGTCAAAGGCCGCCAGGGCCGTGTTTTGCATCTTGGTGGCAATCTGGGCCCAGGTCAGGGGCATACTTTCAAACTTGGCGTTGGTTTCATCGGCGGCGGCAAACATGGCGTTTTTGACCACCTCAGCGGTGATGAGGCCCTGCTCCGCATATTGCTTGATGGAGCCCTCCGCCACGCCCATGTAGCTCTCAATGGCACGGGCAATGCCGGGGGCGTTCTCCAGGATGGAGTTGAGCTCCTCGCCCCGGAGGGCACCGGCGGCCATGGCCTGGGTGAGCTGGAGCATGGCGGCAGACTGGCCCTCCGCCGTAGCGCCGCCAATGACAAACTGCTTGTTGATTTGTTCCATGAAAGCGATGAGCTCATCATTGCTTTCAAAAGCGGAGCCCGCATTGGCTCCCATACTGGCGATGGCGGAGGCGGTGTCCAGATAGGCGGACCGGGACCTCTGGGCAGAGGCCATGATTTTTTGCTCCAGGGCCTCCACAGAGCCCCCGTCATCCACAAGGAAATTGAGGCGGGCCGTGGTGCTGGTCAGCTTGTCAGACAGCCCCAGGAGCGCTTTTATACCGGCTCCGGCGGCCAATGTGGCCACAATGCCTTTGACCTTGCCCAGCAGGCCGCCCGCAGCATTGGTGCCGTTGCGGAGGCCCTTGTTGAGGATTTCCTCCTGCTCTGCCGCCCGGCGGTAGCCCTCCGCCATTTCATCCACTTCACGGTTGGCCTGCACCAGCGCCGCTCTGGCCGCCTGGATTTGCGCCGTGTCCACAGCACGCCCGGAGGCCCGCTGGACCTGCTCAAAGGCATTGAGGGTGGTGTTGAGCGCCGTGTTGATTTTTCTGAGCACGCCGCTGATACCGTCATTGAGGACCATCTGAGATCTGATTGTTGCCACGGGTTCACCCCCTCTTTTAAGAATTAGGCCCCCGCCATGCAGCGGGGGCCTCTGTTACTTCCGTTTGGCTCTGCCTTTTCTCATCTTGCTTTTCAGCTCGGCCTCCCGTTTCTTTTCATCCTCGCCTCTCACTTGGATGGAGGCGATGACAAAAGCCTTTTCCTTGACGGGCAGGTCTAAAAACTTGGACGGCTCCCAGCCAAACTTTTGCAGGCAGAAATGGGCAAAGTTGGCCTCCGGGTCACCGTCCAGGATTAGTTTTTTGCCTCGGCCACCATGTCATCATCGGTCTTGAAACCGTTGACCTGGAAAACCTCCGTGACATAATCGTCAAACTCACCGCCAATGAGCAGTTTGCCAATCAGCTCCTCCGGCTTGGCCACGCCCCAATCATTCTGGAGTGCGGCGTTGTTGAGGTCCGGGAACACGGTGCAGCGGGCCGCCACCTTTGCCTGGAAAGTGTAGGTGTCAAGCTGCTGGGTGTACTGGCCTTTCTTGCCGGGCACGGGGACCTGGCGGATGCAGGCGGAGCGGATGCGGGCGTACTCATCGGCGGAGATGCAGCAGATTTCCCACTCCATGGGCTTGCCGTCCTCCCCCTTGATACGGGGGGAGGCGGCAAACTTGTGATTTTCAATCTGCTCGACATTGGCACGCATGAAAGCGGACAGGTTACTCATGGATTTTTTCCTCCTTGTGTGTTATGCGGCCTTACATGTAGGCCGGGTTGGTGTACTGTTCGGGCCGGGTGAAGCTGTCACAGTAGCCCTCAATGGACTGCTCGACAAAATCACCCTCCGCATTGAACATGGACAGCAGCACATCACCGTCCAGGATGCAGTTGTTGTAGATTTTGGTGCTCCGGCCCACGGTGGTGGCGGGGTCATCGTTGGAGGTCTGGATGTCAAAGGTGGGCATCACGCCGGTCTTGATGAAGTCCTCCACCACCTTGTCAAAAATCTCCGTGCATTTGTAGATGGTCATGGAGAAAGACAGGGCAACGGTCTGGGCCTTGTGGCCCACCACAACACCGCCCAGCTTGTAAACCTCAGCGGTGTTGACGGATGCCGTGCCCTCAAACTCCTTGGCCATGAGCATGGAGTAGCGGGTCCCGTCAATGGTGACAAAGCACTCCGCAAAATTGGCGCTTACAGCGTCCTGGGTGTTCATGGTCGGCTTGGACATTTTCCTTTCCCTCCCTTACTGGATAATCACGCTCATGTAGAGCTGGGCCATGGCGTTGACCACATTGAGCCCGTTGACGATGCAGAGGACGGCTTTCTTGCTGTCACCCTGCTCACAGGTCACAATTTCCGGGTCAAAGTTCTCCACGGCCCGGATGTCATCAAGCTGCTGGATGAGCTTGGTGATGTCCCCCCACAGGGAGGAGCGGCCAGAGGCGTCATTGGGCACGGTGCCCAGGTACTTTTGGCCGAACAGCACCGCCACATCATTGGCAATCTGGTCACACACCCGGATGGTCTGGTTGCTCTGGAAAATCTCCCCCTTGGTGTCGGACAGAGTGAGCAGGGTGTTGATGTCCTCCAGCACCCGCACATCACCATTGACATTGTGGAAGATAAACTTGCCCGCCTTGAGGGCCGCCTCCAGCTCCGCCTGGGTGTAGTCGGTATTGATGGTCAGCTCACCATCATACTTGAAATTGGTGAGGGACTTGTTGACCGCACAGCCCGCCTCAGCACCGGCCACCCAATACACCAGGGAATGGGTGGGCACGCTGGCAATGGTGGGGTGGGTCACGGTGTTCCACACGCCAATGATGCCCTCATAGTCCGCCGTGCTGGGCTGCCAGGCCACAAGCTGGAATTTACTGCCCACCTCATCCCGGACACGGCTGCAAAACTGCTGATAGAGCCGGACGGTGGTGGCGTCCGATGCCGGGCAACACAGAGCGTTGTAGGCATAGGGCTCAATCTTGTCCAAAAAGGCTTGGTGGGCCTCGCCGTTGATGGTGGTGGCATCCGCCCCGTTGGTCAGAGGCATCCCGGCAGATGCGGACAGGGTGGCCTCCGTCTTGAAGTCCACCCAATCGTTGCTTACCAGAGCCTCAGCATCCTCAACGGTCTGGGTGTCAGCGGCCACGCCGTCCACATAGGTGGTCACATCCCACAGGTCCGGCTCATCCACATTGGCGGCCACCACAATGGTGATGTCGTTGCCTTTCACGCCGCCATACTTAGCCGTGGCCAGGGTGTTGGAGGCCTTGACGGCCCCGGAGCCCAGGCGGTAGCAGTAGACGGTGGTGGCGTGGGTGAAAATCTCCCGCAGGGGGAGCATCTTGGGGTGGTCGTAGGCATAGCCGAAAATGGTTTTGCTGTTCTTCTGAAACTCCCCGGAGGTGACGGCGAAAACCTCACCCTCCGGGCCCCAGCTCAGCTCAAAAGGCGCTGCCGCAAAGCCTCTGTCAGAGAGGGTAGCGGACGCCCTGGGCACACTGGAAAAATTGACATAGTAACCGGGCAGGACCTTGTTTTGGACCTGCCAGGTGCCGCCGCCCAGCGCCATATTAGTTCACCTTTCCTTTCATGTACTTCTCAATCAGCCCGTCCACCTCATTCAAGGTGTAGGCCTTGCCGTCCTCCAGCAGAGCCCGGATGAGGTCCCGCCGGTTGGCATATCGCTTGGAGGCCACAAGCTGCTCCTTTTTGTAAGTAGCGGCCCCGGTGGCCTTTTCGCTGTTCGTGGTCTTGGCTTGCGCCATGTTTATCCCTCCATTTCAATATCAAGGGTTTCCATGAGGACCGGCTCCTGGGGGATGTAGGCGTGGTGGTCATAGCTCACCAGCACATGCAGGACGCCCTCCTCAATGGTCCATTCGCAGTTGGTGCAATGGATGAGGTCCCCCTCCGGGGTGGTGATGTCCCGCAGGAGCATGGTGAGCTGATCTGCCACCTCGCAGCACTCCGCCACCCCCACCTTGGGGTAGTAGATGACATCCAGGGTGGGGGTGCGGAGAAACCGCTCTCCCACCTGCTTGCTCTGCCCGGCGGAGGGCATGACCACATTGAGGTCCCCAGGGTTGAGGCCCTGCTTGACATTCCCGCCGTGTACCTGCACAGCAGGAAAAGCGGCGTGCAGCGCAAGGCTCACGCCGTCATAAATGCTCTTAAAACTGATTTCAGACATTGAAAGCCTCCCGCAGCAGCGCCTCCAGCTTTTTCTCAATGACGGCAGGGGCCACCCGCTCAAGGTCCTTTTCAGACAGGGTGAGGAAATACTGCCCGGCCACCCAGCCGCCTCCGCCACGGGTGCGGTGCCCAAACTCCACATAGCTGGCGTAGTGGACAGGGTTGATGACCTCGATGTAAAAGGTCCGCCCTCTCTTGAAAACTGGCAGAGCGTTGGCGTAGGCGGCGGGGTCTACTTTCCCGCCGCCCGCCGCCTCCTGCTCGGTCCGGGCGGTCCAGCCCCGGCGCAGGGTGCCGCCCTTTTTTCCGCTGCTCCGGGGGTATTGCCCCACCGGGGTGCGGGGGATGACCAGGGCCAGCAGCCGGGCGGCCAGCTCTTTGGACACATCCTCACAAAATTTGTCCAGGTCCATGTCCTGGAGCTTTTGCAGGTTATCCCGTAGCTTTTGGAGCTGCTTGTAATCGACATCGCCCCACCGCATTAAGCCCACTCCTTGAACAGCTCCAGGGGGACCTCCTGGTGGCAGGTGTAAACGGCAGGTTTGCCGCTCCGCTCATAGTCACGGGTGACGCCGTTCTGGGTCACCGTGATTTTAGAGCCCTCCGGGATGTCCACGGACGGGTCAATATAGAGCGTCACCGTCTGAGCCACCAGGGCCGCCTCCTCGGTGGGTTCGGTGCTCTTGACGGTCTGGTGGGAAATGCGGCAGGGTAGGCCGGAGGCCGTCACTTTCTCCACCGGCTCCGTGCGGCCATTGGCAGGGTTGAGCACACCCTGCCGCACGGTGACGGTGGCCAGGCCGGTCCAGAGGCTCTGGATGGCCTTTTTGTAGGCGGCGGGGACTACCATCTCAGCCTCCGAAAAGCCGCCAGGGTGCTCTCTGCCGGGTGCATGAGCTGGGCCAGCATGGCGTCAAAGCGGCTTTCCGCATTGCTTGCACCATCGCTGGCCCCGGCAAAGGTCACGGAGATGTCCCCCTCCGTGATACTCTTGGCGGGGGCGTTGAAGTCAAAGCCCTCCAGCCCGTCAAGCCCTCCGGCGGCTTTCTTATCAAACAGGAAATGACCGGCCACCATGTCCACAAGGGTGTAAAAAAGAGGAGGCGGGAGCTTTCGGTGGTTGATGTTCGCCAAAAGCTCCGCCTCACACTTGCGGATGGTGTATTTAAGGCCGGTTTCGTCATCGTCCGTGACAGTGTAGCCCAGCATGGCCAGCCGGTCCACCACGGCCTCATACACGCCCTCCATGTCCTTAGCCTCTGGAGAGGATGCGGGCAATGGGGATGGCCTTGTGGGCGATGTAGGAGCGGTCCCCCTCACCGCTCTCACCAGAATGGACCAGGCACCAGTTGGCACCGTTGGCCAGCTCTGCATCCGTGGGGGAGAGAGTGGTCTGGCTGGTCTTTTCGTAGGAGATGCCAAAGGGAGAGAACACCTTACGCTGGCGGGTGTAGAGGGTGTCCACACCGCCGTCCGTCTTGGGGTCACGGGCCATTTCATAGGGGACCTTGGCACCGATGTCCTCAAAGCTGATAGCGCCCTCGCCCAGCACATAGGTGGTGTAGCGGGTGCCGGGGACCACATAGCTGTCCGCCGCAGGGGTGCCCTCGCCAAAGTAGGGGGTGACCTCCGCCTGGTTGATCTGGCCAGCAGTAGCACCGGAGGCCTTGACCTGGAGCGCTCCCTCATCGGAGGCGCTGGCGGGGAAATAGCCGTCCTCGGCGGGCATGCCGTCATCCACCACAACGGTCTTGCCGTTCCAGGTGTAGAGGGTCAGGTCACGGGTCACACCGTCCTTGTCGGTGTACTTGAGGGCGGTGAGCAGGTTGAGGTTTTCCAGGTTGGTGGCCACAACGGAGTGCATGAACACCAGGGAAAATTTCTTCTTACGGTCACCGCAGGCCTGGGCAGTGGCGCTGTTCATGGTGGTGGCCTCCATGTTGCCCGCCACCTCATAGGTGTGCTTGGCCACAAATTCAGCGCTCTGGCCGCCGGTCATGGCAAAGACGCCCTTGAGGACAGCCAGGATGGTGTCCTGGTCAATGTCCTGCCAATACTCGGAAACCTGCTGGGCCACATTGTCCATCCAGTCAATGCCGCCGGTGATGTCAAAGGAAAAGTCCTTTTCGGTCCAGGCCTTGGCCCGGCCAATGACCACCACGCCCTGCTCAAAGGTCTTGGTGGAGGTGGCGGTGATGTCGGTCTGGCCGTCATAGTTGACAGCATCGCCGTCCAGCAGGCCCCGCATGGCGATGCGGGCATAGCCGGTGCCGCCCTGGGTGCTGAAAACCTCCCGGATGTCGGGGTTGCCCGCCAGCGCTCTGGACTTCCGCATTTCATTGAGGCGGGTGCGGGGGATGCGGTCCACCGCATACTTGAAAGCCTGGGGGTTGAAAGACTTGGCATCAAACTTGGTGTTAGGCATAGTTCAATCTTCCTTTCTGAGAATTAGAGCAAACCCAGAAAATAGAGTGAAGTCACCGCCGCACTGTACAGCAGTGGTATGATAAATGTGGAGATGATGAATATGCTTCACAATGAATCACGGAACTTATTG
>NZ_NFKB01000061.1:0-15401 GCF_002160175.1 Faecalibacterium sp. An192 | reverse complement strand
GTGAAAATTGGAGCGCTGCGCCAGCCTCGCCTCCCTGTTTCGTTCACTGAACGCGGTCGGCTCGGCTGCCCCTGACAGGGGCTCTAAACCAAAAACAACCCCCGCCCAAATCAACAGGGCAGGGGTTGCGGTTTTTATGGGTTTTCAGGGCGTACCGATCGAGAAAATCAGTCTACACAAAACCTTGGACTCACCGGGGCGCAGCCCGGGAGCCTGCTAAAGCGGCTGAAACCTGACCGCCGGCAGGGCCTTGTGAAGCCCACAGCAGTCAGCGGTACCAGGTGAAAAGCTTTTTGGTTCCTTTTTCTCGAAAAAGGAACTTGCCTACTTTTTCTCTGAAAAAGTAGGATCGTAGGGCAGCAGCTCCTCGCTGATGACCGAGAGCATCTCGCCGAACTTGGCGCACTCCTCGGGGGTGAAGCGTTCCCGGATACGGGCCACGGCGCTTTGGACGCGGTCGCCTGCGCCGCAGTAGAGCTCGTATTTCCGGGTCACATGGAGCAGGTACTCCCGCTTGTCCTGAGAGGAACGGGTCTTTTCCACATAGCCCTTGCGGACCAGACTGTTGATTTTATAGGCTGCGTTGGGGGTCGAGACGTGCATGAACTCGGCGAACTCGTTGACCGTAGGGGTTCCCAGTGCGCGGATGGCCTCCGCCGCAAAGATCTCCGCCGCGGACAGACCGGTCTCCTGGTCCTGAAACCGCGCGAACAGCTCATGGTAAAAGCGGAGGGTGAATTCCCGGTATGCTGTTTGGACAATCTGTTCCAGCATTCTGCTCCTCCCAGAGGGTTTGTGCCGCGCGGGTACGCCCGCTGTCAGGTACACGCAGGCCCTTTCACCAGGGCAAAGGTCAGCTCTGCGGTGGCGGCCACCTGGCCGTCCACCATGGCTTTTGCCTCGCCAATGCCCACGGGACCCTTCATCTTGGTCAGGGTGCACTCGATCTCCAGCACATCGCCGGGCACCACCTGGCGGCGGAACCGGGCATTTTTGATGCCGCCGAACAGGGCCAGCTTGCCTTTGTTCTCCGGCATGGACAGAAGGGCCACGCCGCCCACCTGAGCCATGGCTTCCACGATCAGGACGCCCGGCATCACGTGATACTGGGGGAAATGGCCCTGGAAAAAGGGCTCGTTGACGGTGACGCACTTGATGCCCTTGGCCCACTTGCCTTCCTCGCCGTCCACGATGCGGTCCACCAGGGCGAAGGGATAGCGATGGGGCAGGATCTGTGCGATTTCATCGGAACTGTACTTCATCATCTCTCAGCCCTCCCACTTCTTCAACAGGACGCAGGCGTTGTGGCCGCCGAAGCCCAGCGAGTTGGACAGCGCATAGTGAATGTCTGCGCTGCGGCCCTCGTTGGGGACGTAGTCCAGGTCACAGGCCGGGTCGGGGGTCTTGTAGTTGATGGTGGCGGGCAGATAGCCGTCCTTCAGAGCCAGGGCGGTGAAGATGGCCTCCACCGCGCCGGCAGCGCCCAGCATATGGCCGGTCATGGACTTGGTGGAGCTGACCGCCATCTTGTAGGCGTGGTCGCCAAAGACGGTCTTGATGGCGGCGGTCTCGCCGGAATCGTTCAGCGGGGTGGAGGTGCCGTGGGCGTTGACGTAGTCCACCTGGTCGGCGGTGATGCCGGCGTCCTGGATGGCCTGGGCCATGGCCCGGGCGCCGCCCTCGCCATTGGGAGCGGGAGCGGTGATATGGTAGGCGTCGCAGGTAGCGCCGTAGCCCACGACCTCGGCGTAAATCTTGGCGCCGCGGGCCACTGCGTGCTCATACTCCTCCAGCAGCAGGATGCCGGCGCCCTCGCCCATGACGAAGCCGTCCCGCTCCCCGTCAAAGGGAATGGAGGCCCGGTTGGGGTCGTCGCCCACGTGGAGGGCGCGCATGGAGGTGAAGCCGCCAATGGACAGCGGGGTCACCGCAGCCTCGGCGCCGCCGCACAGAGCCATGTCGGCGTAGCCGTCCCGGATGTGGCGGAATGCGTCGCCCACGGCGTTGGAACCGCCGGCGCAGGCGGTCACCGGGCAGGTGCACATCCCCTTGAAGCCAAAGGCAATGGCGATCTGGCCGGCGGCCATGTTGGCGATGCTGGTGGGGATGTAGAAGGGCGAAGCCTTGTCAAAGCCGCGCTGCAGGCAGCGGGTCTGCTCGCTCTCGGTGGTGGAGATGCCGCCGATGCCGCTGGACACGATGACGGCGCAGCGCTCCAGGTTTTCGGCGCTCAGGTCCAGGCCGCTGTCGGCCATGGCCTCCTTGGCCGAAGCCATGGCGAACTGGGTGTACCGGGCCATGTGGCGGACTTCCCGCTTGTCAATGTAGACGGTGGGGTCCCAGTCCTTGACCTCGGCGGCCAGATGGACCTTCTGGGCGGACGAATCGTACTGGGTAATGGGGGCGATGCCGCACACACCCTCACGGACGGCCTGCCAGCTGTCGGCGGTGTTGTGGCCCAGCGGGTTGACGGTGCCCATGCCGGTGATTACAACTCTGCGTTTTTCCATCTTGTGTTCCTCCTCACATTCCCATGCCGCCGTCCACGCTCAGCACCTGGCCGGTGATGTAGCCGGCCTCCTCCGAGGCCAGGAACGCCACAGCCGCCGCCACGTCCTCGGGGGTGCCGGGACGGTTTGCGGGAATGGTGGACAGCATGGCCTCCCGTGCAGCGTCGGGCAGGGCCGCGGTCATATCGGTGGCGATGTAGCCGGGGGCCACCGCGTTGACGGTGATGCCCCGGGCGCCCATCTCCTTGGCCAGAGACTTGGTCATGCCGATGAGGCCGGCCTTGCTGGCGCAGTAATTGATCTGGCCGGGGTTGCCCCGCAGGGCCACCACCGAGCTCATGTTGACGATGCGGCCGTAGCGGGCCTTCATCATGGGCCGGATGGCCGCCTTCATGCACAGGAACGCGCCTTTGAGGTTGGTGTTGATGACGGCGTCGAAGTCCTCTTCCTTCAGCACCATGGCCAGGTTGTCCCGGGTGATGCCGGCGTTGTTGACCAGGATGTGGATGCCGCCCAGCTCCTTGACGGCGGTGTCGATGAGGGCCTTGGCGGCGGCGGGGTCGGCCACGTCGCCCTGGACGGCCCGGGCCTCAACGCCCAGCTCCTTCAGCTCAGCCAGGGTCTTCTCGGCGGCGGCGGTGTTGCCCGCGTAGGAGAATACCACGTTGGCGCCGCGGCGGGCCAGCTCCAGGCAGATTGCGCGGCCGATGCCGCGGCTGCCGCCGGTGACAACGGCGGTCTTTCCAGTCATGCTGCCCATGTTACTCTCCTTTCAGCGCCTCGCAGAGGGCGTCGATGTCGGCGCAGGTCTCCACTGCGCAGGTCTTGATGGCCGGGACGGTCTTTTTCACAAAGCCGCTGAGGACCTTGCCGGGACCGATCTCCACGATCATGTCCACCCCCAGCTCGGCCAGACGGCGGATGGTGTCCTCCATGTAGACCGAGGACTGGACCTGACGCTCCAGCAGGGCGGGGATGGTGTCCCCCTCCCCCATCTCATGGCCCAGGCAGTTGAACAGCACTGGGAACTTCATCTCGCCAAAGGTGATCTGGGTGAACTTCTCCCGCAGGGCGTCGCCGGCGGGGGCCAGCAGCGAGGTGTGGAAGGGGCCGCTGACCTTCAGGGGCAGGCAGCGCTTGGCGCCCAGCTCCTTGGCCCGTGCGGCGGCCTTGTCCACAGCGGCCTTGTGGCCGCCGATGACCAGCTGGCCGGGGCAGTTGTAGTTGGCGATCTCCACGACGCCCTCGTCCGAGGCCTCCTCACAGGCCTGGCGCAGGGTGTCGCGGTCCAGGCCCAGGACGGCGGACATCCCGCAGGGGACGCCGGCGGCCGCCTCGGCCATGGCCTTGCCGCGGAATGCGGCCAGCTCCACCGCCTGGCGGGCGGTGAACACGCCGGCGGCCTCCAGGGCGGAATACTCGCCCAGGCTCAGGCCGGCGGCATAGTCGGGATGAATCCCCTTGTTTGCCAGGATGGCGGTCATGCCGGCGGCAAAGGCCACCATGCAGGGCTGGGTGTACTGGGTCTGGTTCAGGACCCCGTCGGGGTCGGTAAAGGAGACGGTTTTCAGGTCAAAGCCCACGTCGGCGCCGTCCAGCACCGCCCGGAACTCGGGGTAGGCCTCGTACAGGTCAGCCCCCATGCCGGGATGCTGGCTGCCCTGGCCTGCGTACAAAAATGCAAGTTTCATGCCTGCAGTCCTTTCATCGTGGCCTCACAGCCGGCCATCATTTCCTCAAAGATCTGGCGCAGAGGCTTGATCTCGGTGAGCATACCGGCCACCTGGCCCGACATGAAGCTGCCGGTGTCCAGGTCGCCGTCAAAGACGGCGCGGCGCAGGGAGCCCAGGGTCAGCTTTTCGCGCTCGGCCAGGGGCATGTTCTCCTTCTCCATCTCCAGATACTGGCGGGCCATCTTGTTCTTCAGAACGCGGACGGGTGCGCCGGTGGAGCGGCCGGTGACGACGGTATCGTTGGCGCCGGCCTTGATGAGGGCCAGCTTGTAGTTCTCATGGATGGGGCATTCCTGGCTGACCAGCAGGCAGGTGCCCACCTGGACGCCGCAGGCGCCCAGGGCGAAGGCGGCAGCCATCTGGCGGCCGTCTGCGATGCCGCCGGCTGCGATGACCGGGGCGCTGACTGCGTCCACCACCTGGGGCACCAGGGCCATGGTGGTCATCTCGCCCACATGACCGCCGCTCTCGGTGCCCTCGGCGATGAAGCCGTCCACCTCATACCGCTCCAGGCGCTTGGCCAGGATGGGAGCGGCCACCACGGGGAAGACCTTGATGCCGGCCTCCTTCCAGGCGGGGACGTACTTGCCGGGGTTGCCGGCGCCGGTGGTGACCACCTGGACGCCCTCCTCCACCACCACCTTGGCCAGCTCGTCAATGTGGGGGTTCATCAGCATCAGGTTGACGCCGAAGGGCTTGTCAGTGGCAGCGCGGGCGGTGCGGATCTCTTTGCGCAGGGTCTCGGCGTCCATGCCGCCCGAGCCGATCAGGCCCAGAGCGCCGGCGTTGGAGACGGCTGCGGCGAAAGCGCCGGTGGCGATGTTGGCCATGCCGCCCTGAATGATCGGGAACTCAGTCCCCAGAAGCTCATTGATCTTCATATTAACGAAACTCCTTTTCTTTGTTGGGCGTCAGGCTGCTTATGCAAGCTGAAGCAGAGCGCCGGCCCAGGTCAGACCGCCGCCGAAGCCCGCGCACAGGACCTTCTGGCCGCTGTGCAGCTGGCCGGAACGGACCAGCTCATCCAGCAGGATGGGGACGCTGGCAGCGGAGGTATTGCCGGTGTGGGCAATGTTGCCGGCGCATTTTTCGGGGTCCAGGCGCAGCTTCTTGATGGCGAAATCAAGGATGCGCTGGTTGGCCTGGTGAAAGACGAAGTGGTCCACCTGGTCCAGGCCGATGCCGGCCTTGGCGGCCACTTCCTTGGCGCACCGGGGCAGGACCTCGACCGCAAAGCGGAAAACCTCTTTGCCGTCCATGTGAATGTAGGAAGCAGCGCCGGTGTTGACGCCGGGGATCATCAGGACCTCCCGGTTGCCGCGGCTGCCCATGACGGCGCACAGGGAGGGATAATCCTCTCTCCACTCCACCACGGCGGCGCCGGCGCCGTCGCCGAACAGCACGCAGGTGCTGCGGTCGGTGAAATCGGTGATGCGGCTGAGCACTTCGCAGCCGATCACCAGAGCGTACTTGCGCACGCTGGCGGCCAGCAGGCACTCGGCGGTGTGCAGGCCGTAGACAAAGCCGGCGCAGGCGGCGTTCAGGTCAAAGCAGACGGTGTCCTCGGGCATCCCCAGCTCCTTCTGCAGCACGCAGGCGGTGGAGGGGGTCATGGTGTCCTGGGTCAGGGTCGCCACCAGGCAGACGCCGATCTGTTCGGGGCCGATGCCGGCGCTCTCCAGCGCCCGGCGGGCGGCGGCGGTGCACAGGCCCAGGTGATTTTCCTCTCCGGTGCAGTAGTGCCGGCTGGAAATGCCGGTGCGGGTGACGATCCACTCGTCGCTGGTGTCCACCTTTTTCTCCAGGTCGAAGTTGGTCACCTCCTGCGCAGGCAGCGCAGACCCGGTGCCCATCAGCTTGATCCCACTCATAGGCGCTCCTTTCTCAGGGCGTTGGCGCCCATCATGCGGAATTTCTTGTACCGAGCCGCCGCCAGGGCGCTGCCGCTGAGCTTGGACAGGATGCCCAGCTCCTTGACCAGCACCTCGTCCAGGGCGCGGTAGACAGCCTGGGGGTCGGTGTGTGCGCCGCCCTCCGGCTCGGGGATGATGCCGTCGATGACCTTCAGCTCCAGCAGGTCGGCGGCGGTCAGTTTCATGACGTCGCAGGCCTCGCTGGACCGGGAGGCGTCCTTCCACAGGATGGCGGCGAAGCCCTCCGGGGACAGGACCGAATAGACGGCGTTCTCCAGCATCAGAACGCGGTTGCCCACGCCCAGGGCCAGCGCGCCGCCGCTGCCGCCCTCGCCGGTGACCACCGAGATCACCGGGACGGTCAGCCGGCTGGACAGCGCCAGGGTGCTGGCGATGGCCTCGCCCTGGCCATGGGCCTCCGCCTCCAGGCCGGGGTAAGCCCCGGCGGTGTCGATGAAGGTGATGATGGGCCGGCGGAATTTCTCCGCCTGGAGCATCAGGCGCTGGGCCTTGCGGTAGCCCTCGGGGGAGGGCATGCCGAAGTGATAGGCCACGTGTTCCTCCAGGGTGCGGCCCTTGCGGTGGCCAATGACGGTCACCGGCTTGCCGTGGAACAGGCCGACGCCGCCGTAGATGGCGCCGTCGTCCATGCAGGTGCGGTCGCCCCGCTGCTCAAAGAACTCGGTGAACAGCGCCGAGACAAAGTCGGGGGTGCCGGGGCGGTCCGCATGGCGGGCCAGCGCCACACGCTGGGCAGGGGTCAGATCATTTGCCATGAGAATCGCCTCCTTTTCCATGGAGTTTGAGCAGACGGATCAGGGTGCTGCGCAGACGGGAACGGGGGACGATGGCGTCCAGGAAACCGTGCTCCAGCAGATACTCGGCGGTCTGGAAGCCCTCGGGGAGCTTTTCGCCGATGGTCTGCTCGATGACCCGGGGCCCGGCGAAGCCGATGAGGGCCCCCGGCTCGGCCAGCATGATGTCGCCCAGGCTGGCAAAGCTGGCGGTGACGCCGCCGGTGGTGGGATGGGTCATCACCGAGATGTACAGGCCGCCGTGCTCCGAGAACCGCTCAACGGCGGCGGAAGTCTTGGCCATCTGCATCAGGGAGAGGATGCCCTCCTGCATCCGGGCGCCGCCGCTGGCCGAAAAGAGGATCAGGGGCAGCTTGTTTTTGTCGGCGTACTCCACCAGGCGGGTGACTTTCTCACCCAGGGCAGCGCTCATGCTGCCCATAAAGAACCGGCTGTCCAGGACGCCGGCGGCCACCCGGATGCCGTCGATGCGGCCCACGGCGGTGACCACCGCCTCCCCCAGGCCGGTGCGGCGGCGTGCGCCGTCCAGCTTGGCCTCATAGCCGGGGAAGGACAGAGGGTCGTTGGACACCAGGTCGGCGTCCAGCTCCTTGAAGCTGCCCTCGTCCAGGATCAGGCTCAGACGGTAGTAGGCGCCCACCGGATGATGGTAGCCGCACAGGGGGCAGACGTAACAGTTTTTCACCAGGTCGCGGCGCAGCACCGGCTGGCCGCAGGACTTGCAGGTCTCCTCGGTGTTGGCGGGGACCACGGTGCCGGAGTCGCGCAGGGCCTTGAGGCTCAGCAGCTTGTGCCGGCGGCGGGCAAATACAGTGCTCATGCCTTGCCCTCCTCATCCCCTGCCCGGCTCCACTGGAGCAGGGTGTCCAGGTTTTCGTCCAGGAAGGCGGTGGTGAAGCTGCCCCGGACAAACTCGGGGTGATAGAGGATCTGATGCAGCAGGTCGGCGTTGTTGGCCGGGCCGTCGATGATCATTTCCTCCAGCACCCGGCGCATCCGGCGGATGGCCTCCAGACGGGTGGGAGCCCACACAATCAGCTTGGCCATCAGGGAGTCGTAGTAGGGCGGCAGGGTGCAGCCGGTGTACAGGCCGGTGTCCACCCGGACGCCGCAGCCTCCCGGCAGGTGCAGAAAGTCGATCTTGCCGGGGCAGGGCTGGAAATTCTTGGCCGGGTCCTCGGCGTTGATGCGGCACTCAATGGCGTGGCCCCGCAGCACCACGTCCTCCTGCTTGTGGGACAGGGGCAGGCCCGCGGCAATGCGGATCTGCTCCCGCACCAGGTCGATGCCGGTGACGTATTCGGTGATGGGGTGCTCCACCTGGATGCGGGTATTCATCTCGATGAAGTAGAAGTTGCCCTCCTGGTCCAGGACGAACTCGATGGTGCCGGCGTTCTCATAGCCGGCGGCTTTGGCGGCCGCCACGGCGGCGGCGCCCATCTTTTCCCGCAGCTCGGGGGTCAGGGCCTTGGAGGGGGCCTCCTCCAGCATCTTCTGGTTCCGGCGCTGGATGGAACAGTCGCGGTCCCCCAGCTGGATCACGTTGCCGGCCTTGTCGGCCAGGATCTGGAACTCGATGTGCTTGGGGTTGAGGATCAGCTTTTCCAGGTACATCTCGCCGCTGCCGAAGCAGGCCACCGACTCGCTGCGTGCCTCCTCAAAGAGGGGGATCAGCTGGTCGGGCTCAAAGACCCGGCGCATGCCGCGGCCGCCGCCGCCGGCGGAGGCCTTGATCAGGACGGGATAGCCGATGCGGTCGGCGATTTCCTTGGCCTGCTGGGCGGTCTCGACGGCGCCGTCCGAGCCGGGAACCACCGGCACGTTGGCGGCCATCATCATCTTGCGGGCGGCGGCCTTGTTGCCCATGGCGCGGATCACGTCGCCGGAGGGGCCGATGAAGGCGATGCCCGCCTCGGCGCAGGCGTCGGCGAACTGGTCGTTCTCGCTGAGGAAGCCGTAGCCGGGATGGATGGCGTCGCAGCCGGCGGCCTTGGCCACCGTCAGGATGGCGTTCATGTTCAGGTAGCTGTCCGCTGCCCGGGCGGGGCCGATGCAGTAGGCCTGCTCGGCCAGCTGCACATGGAGGGCCTCGGCGTCGGCGGCGGAATACACCACCACCGGCTCGATGTCCAGCTCACGGCAGGCACGCAGCACCCGCAGGGCAATTTCGCCGCGGTTGGCGATCAAAACGCGCTTGAACATTTCCTCACCCTTCCCGGTAGCGGATCAGGGCATCGCCGAAGGACACCAGTGCGCCGTCCTCCTGCAGGACAGCCTCAATGACGCAGTCGCACGGAGCCTTGACCTCGCTCATCATTTTCATTGCCTCCATGAGGCAGACGGTCTGCCCCTTCTGCACCTTGTCGCCGGGCTGGACAAAGGGCGGCTGGTCGGGTGCGGGGGCCACATAGAAGGTGCCCACCACCGGGGCGGTGATGCACTTGCCCTCCGGGGCAGGTGCGGCGGGAGCGGCGGCCGGGGCGGGAGCCGGTGCGGCAGGTGCCAAAACTGCGGGCGCGGCGGCCGGGGCGGCAGGCGCGGCCATCACGGCCACCCCCTTGTCCATCTCCAGCTCTGTATCTTTGGTATGCAGCTTAAACGCGGTGAGGCTGCTGGCGTCAAACCGGGCCATCAGCTCCAGGATTTCCTGATTGGTCATAGAGGCTCCTTTCGCAATGTAGGACAATCTGTCGGCGGACAGGAAGGCGAATTACTCAGCCTTCTCAGCCTCGTCGGCGTGGTCCTGCAGGTACTTGTACAGGTCGCCCACGGTCTTCATGTTGGGCAGGTCCTCGTCGGCGATGGCGATGCCGAAAGCCTCCTCCAGAGCCATGGACAGCTCCACGGCGGACAGGGAATCAGCCTCCAGGTCCTCGGTCAGGGTGGCCTCCATGGTCACCTTGTCGGCGTCGCAGCTCAGGGTCTCAACAATAATTTCCTTAACCTTCTCGAAGTCCATGATGATTTCTCCTTTTTTTCTACCAAAAGTGGATTTGATTCAAAATTTTTTCAAAAATCATTTTATCTAAAATAATTTAGAAAAAATAATTTTACAGGTATTTTAGCAGATCGACCGAGAATGTCAAGGGGTTTTTGGTAAAAAAATACAGCAAAAAACCGTTCCTCCCGCCCTTCTTTGCTTTCGATTCCAAAGCCCATCTCCCCCGCCGCCCCACACAGAAAAAGCGCCGGGCGGGTCTGCGTTTTGGTTTCGCAGGCCAACCCGGCGCGGCTATTTCGTTAAAAAATTTTATGTTTTCTTCTTTATGTTATAAGTTTGAGGTATTTCCAAAAAACACCGGCGGGGCTGTTTCAGCCCGCAAGACCCCGGGACGGACGGTCCATGTCCCCCGCCGCGATGCCGGCAATCCCCCAGCCGGCGGCCCGGTCCGGGCGCCCTTTCGACCGGGTTGCCCCCGCTCCTTCCTATCTATAATAGGGGCTCAGGCCGGACTGTCCGGTTCCAGCCAGGTTTTGAGGCAGCCGGTGAGGACCCGGGCGGCGGCCTGATGGGCCGCCAGGCCGGGATGGTTCAGCGCGCCGGTGGTCTCGGGGGTGAGGGCGGGCAGAACCAGCATCTGGACCCGGCCGTCCCCGGTTTCCTGCCGGTAGCGGTCCAGGCCGGCCCGGATCACCGGCAGCAGGCCGCAGCCCATCATCCCGTAGCACCACACCAGGACGGCCTGGGGGTTATGCCGCCGCACCAGGGCCAGAAAATCCCGCACCCCCTGCTCCACCCGGGCGGCGTCTTTGGGATCAAAGGTGCCGTCGGGCAGGCTGTGCAGCTGGCTGGCCTGGCCGGTGACCGGGTCCACCCAGGGCGGGTTGGCAAAGGCGTGGTCGTCGTTGGTGCCCAGATGGATCACCACCGCGTCGGGCTGCCAGGCGGCGAAGTCGTAGGGCTCCTGGGCGCCCCGCTGCCGGTTCTGGTCCCCCCGGGCTACCCCGCACACCCGGGTATAATAGGCGGGCAGGGCGTGGCGGGGGTCGTTGTCAAAGCCGGCCACAATCCCCCAGCCGCTCTGGGACACCACCCGGTATTCCGCCCCCAGGGCGTCGGCGGTGAGGCGGGCGTAGTTGTTCCGGGCCGAAAACAGCACCCCGGTCCAGTCCTGTTCCCCCTGGGTGCCGATGGCCCCCTCCCCGCTGGTGATGCTGTCCCCCACGAATTCAATGCGGTGCCGGGGCGGGTCCAGAGGGAGGAATTCCCCCTCCGCAAAGGCCAGCCCCTCGATCTGGAGGAAGTGGGCGGGGTCGTCGTACATGGCCTGGGCGTCCTTGAGGATGCGGACGTGCTTGGGCCGGCCGGGGGCCATCCCCCGGAAGATACAGCTGCGGCTGCGGCCGGGGTTCACCGCAAAGCGGGCCACCCACGCCCCGTCCAGCTCCACGCTGACCCAGGGCTCCATGATGTCATAGCCGGCGTTCCATTCCACCCACAGCTCGCTGCCGGTGAACTGCAGCTCGATGCCGCTGCCGGTCCAGAACAGGGTCTGGGGCTGCCGGTCCGCATGCCGGCCTAGCACCCGCACCTGGGGCAGGGCGGACAGAGGCAGGGTTGTCAAATGTTCCATGATGATTGGTTCCTTTCCGCGCCGGGCCCCGGAGGAGGGCCGGCAGTTTTCTGCTTTGAATATACTCCGGACGGCGCCGGTCCGCAAGGGGCGGGCGGAGTTTTTTGCGGCAGCAAAAACGGTTTCTTTTTTCATTGACGGATGGCCGGCGGGCTGGTAAAATAATGGATAATAAAATCCACCGATCCCCGCGGGATTTCAAGGGATTACATTCTGCAGCCCGGCGTCTTTGGGCCGCCGGCGCGCCGAAGGAAAGGATGACTGCGATGATGGACCCTCACACCGACCCCGCCCGTCAGGTCATAGACCTGACCCGTTCCCTGCTTCAATATCACTACTGCGACAACAATATGGACGCCATCATCCAGCTGCTGGACCCGGAGATTGTCTGGCTGGGCATCGCCGAGCACGAGTACGCCGCCGGGCGGGAGACGGTGGCGGAGATTTTCCGGCAGTTTGCGGGGCTGGTGCCCCGGTGCAACCTGTCCGGGGAGGAATACCAGGTGCTGGAGATGGGCCCGGATCTCTACCTGTGCGCCGGGCGGGTGTGGATTTCCACCGACGCCTCCACCGGGATTTCCCTGCGGGTGCATCAGCGGTTCAGCTTTCTGTTCCGGCGTCAGGAAGGCCGGCTGCTGTGCTGCCACATCCATAGTTCCACCCCCTATGAGGAGATGCAGGAGGGGGAGGTGGGCTTCCCCCACAAGATGGGCCAGCAGTCCACCCTCTACCTGCAGGAACAGCTGGCCCTGCAGACCAAAAAGATCGCCCAGCAGACCGCCCTTTTGGAGCGGCTGAGCTATGAGGACGCCCTGACGGGGGTGTACAACCGCAACAAGTACAACGAGATGCTGACCAGCGGCTGGGAGAAGGACAAGCCCCATCTGGGGATCATCTGCTTTGACCTCAACGGGCTGAAACGGGCCAACGACCTGTTCGGCCACAGCATGGGGGACGAACTGATCTGCCGCACCGCCGACCAGATCCGGCTGGAGTTCGCCGGCAAGATCTACCACATCGGCGGGGACGAGTTTGTGGTGATCGACGACGAGCGGGACCACGCCGCCTTCCGGGCGTCGGTGCTGGCGGTGGAGCTGAGCATGGCCCAGAACGGCATCAGCTGTTCGGTGGGCACCTCCTGGCATGCCGCCCCCTGCAACGTCCGGGCCCAGGTGGAGGAGGCCGACAGCCGGATGTACCACAACAAGCGCTGTTTCTACGACAAGATGTCGGACAAGGATTTCCGGGACTGACCGTCCCGCCCGTTTGCCGCCGCGCCGGACCCGGAGGGGCCCGGCGTTTTTGGCGCCAGGGCGGCCGCCTTGCTCTTTGGTGCGTCTTGTGTTATAATAGCCAGCGATTCGGCCCGAACGCCCCTTTTTCGCCGTCTGCGGGGTGCGGAGTCGGGCCAGAAAGTTCACATCCACACTGCCACCGGGTAGTAGAATGCACAGCGCATTCTTGCTTGCGACGTTAGGTCTTGGAAGCCGCAAGCGAGGATGCCTTTTTTGGTAAAGGAGACCGTATGATCGAAAAGCAACTCAGGAAATACATCATCCCCAACGTATTGGCCATGGTGGGCACCTCCTGCTATGTTCTGGCCGACACCTTCTTCATTGCCTGTGCCGAGGGCGCCGACGGCATCACCGCCCTGAACCTGATCCTCCCGGTCTACGGGCTGATCTTCGCCATCGGCTCCATGATCGGCATTGGCTCCGCCACCCGCTACACCCTCCAGAAGTCCCTGGGGGTCCGGGACGCCGACGACTATTTCTTCAACTCCATCTTTTTCACTTTATCCATCAGCCTGGTGTTCATCGCCGGGGGTCTGCTGTGGCCCGAGGGGATTCTCCGGCTGCTGGGTGCGGACGGCTCCATCGTGCAGCTGGGGGCGGATTACATCCGGATTATCCTGTGCTTCACCCCCTTCTTCATGCTGAACTACACCTTCACCGCCTTTGTCCGCAACGACGGCTCCCCCAACATCGCCATGGCCGCCACCCTCACCAGCGGCATTTTCAACATTGTGTTTGACTATATCTTCATGTTCCCCATGCGGCTGGGAATGACCGGCGCGGCCCTGGCCACCGCCGTCTCCCCCATCGTCAGCATGAGCCTGTGTTCCATCCACTACCTCTCCCCCAGAAACACCATCCGCCTGCGGCCCCGCCGCCCCTCCCTGAAAAAGCTGGCCTCGGCCTGTTATCTGGGGGTGGTGGCCTTTGTGGGCGAGATTTCCAGCGGCATCACCACCATGGTGTTCAACTTCATTCTGCTGGGCCTGGCGGGCAACACCGGCGTGGCGGCCTACGCCATCGTGGCCAACATGGCCCTGGTGGGCACCGCCCTGTTCAACGGCGTGTCCCAGGGCCTGCAGCCCCTGGCCAGCAAGGTCCACGGCCAGGGCGACGCCGACGCCGAAGGCCGCATCTACCGCCATTCCCTCCAGATTGCCGCCGTCATCGCGGGGATTCTGGTGGTGAGCGTCCTGCTGTTCGCGCCCTATTTCGTGGCCGTCTTCAACAGCGAGGGCTCCGCCGCCCTGGCCGCCTACGCCGAACCGGGGCTGCGGATTTACTTCCTGGGCTTTTTGGTGGCGGCGGTCAACATTGTGCGCACCGGCTTTTACAGCGCCACCGGCCGGGGCCGGGAGTCCTCCATCCTCTCGCTGTCCCGCGGGGTGGTGGCCATCGTGGTGTTCGCCTGTCTGCTGTCCTGGATGCTGGGAGTCACCGGCGTGTGGCTGGCCTTCCCGGCAGCCGAACTGTTCACCCTGGGTCTGGGCCGGTTCCTGACCCGGAAAACTGCAAAGGAGGAAGCACAGTGAAAATCATTACCATCAGCCGCGAATTCGGCAGCGGCGGCCGGGAACTGGCCAAGCGCCTGTCCGACGCCATGGGCATCGTCTACTACGACCGGGAAATCCTCACCGCCATCGCCCAGAAGGGCGGCTTCCACGAGGACTACGTCCGGGAAACCCTGGAGCAGAACTATCTTTTGCAGTATCCCCTGACCATCGGCAAGAGCTTCTCCTGCGTCCAGCCCATCCCCCAGACCGCCACCGACCTGCTCATCGCCCAGCGCAACACCCTTCTGGACATCGCCCGGAAAGGTTCCAGCTGCATCATCGTGGGCCGCTGCGCCGACGTGATCCTGCGGGACTATCACCCCCTGCGTCTGTTCGTCTACGCCGGGGAACAGGCCAAACTGCGGCGCTGCCTGGAGCGGGAGACCGACCCCCGCACCACCGAGAAAGACATCCTCCGCCAGATGCGCCGGATCGACAAGGCCCGTGCCAGCTATTACCGCCTGTTCGCCGAGACCGGCTGGGGCCAGAAGGAAAACTACGACCTGTGCATCAACACCACCCACGTCTCCATCAAGCAGATCGTCCCCCTGCTGAAGGGCTACCTGGAAGGGCTGTGACGGCAGCCTGGCCCCGAAAAGAACCGTTCGTCTCAAAAGGCCCGCTCCGGCGGGTCTTTTTTCATGCCAGCACATACGCCCCGGCGGCTGCTTCGGCGCAGGCCGCTCATCCTTCTGGACTGGATGCCCGGACATAGCCGGCGGCCATCCTGCCGGGGAGACAGGGGCCCTCGGAAACATACGCAAAGTTTCGCCCACAGAGAGGCTTCCGCCGGGCTTTCCGCCGCGCTTTTCGCCCGGGATCGGCGTCCCTGTGCGCGGCCCTTTTTGCCCATTTTTTATCGCATCTCCGTCCATTCTACCGTCGGTCGGTTGACAGGGCCGGCGCCGGCTGCTAGAGTGGGGCCAGCAAACAACGGAAAACGAGGTGGATTGCATGTACCAACTGGATAAAGATGCCTTCGGCGGGTTTCTCGCCGCCCTCCGCCGG